>CAILAO010000087.1 GCA_903832105.1 uncultured Pseudomonadota bacterium
ATGCTCTTGTGCATGGGTCTGCCGTACGGTTCCGAAGAGGCATTAGCGATCACAGGAGCTATCTCATCGATTATGTGTGGGGAGGCTTATAGAACGAGCGCTGAAATGGCTGAGACATTGGGGGCGTTTCCTGGGTACGAAAGAAATAAAAAACACATGCTCCGTGTTTTACGAAACCACCGAACGGCTGCTACTCGCGAAAACAACTTCGAGGGATTGACGATCAAGCCAAAAATAATTGATCGGGAAAAGTGCCCCAAATATCTTTACAACGAGTCTATTGAAGCCTGGAATGAGGCTTTAAGTCTTGGAGAGCGGTGTGGGTTTAGGAACGCCCAAACGACAGTCGTGGCACCAACGGGAACCATTGGACTCTTAATGGATTGTGATACCACAGGAATCGAACCAGACTTTTCTTTAGTAAAATTTAAAAAACTTGCGGGAGGCGGTTACTTTAAAATTATTAACCAGTCCATCCCTCCGGCGCTTGAAAGGCTTGGATATTCCCATAAGCAAGTCAAGGAAATGATAGCTTATTGTGTTGGTCGAGGTACGTTAGCTGAGGCTCCATTCATAAATTATGAATCGTTGAGGAGTAAAGGTTTTACTGATGAACTTTTGATAAAACTTAACAATGAACTTCCGCAAGCGTTTGATATTAACTTTGTATTTAACAAATGGTTCATCGGAGAGGATTTTTTAGTCAACCAACTTAAACTATCAAAAGAAGATCTCAACGATTGTGATTCCAACATTTTAAAAATTTTAGGTTTCACGCAGGAAGAGATTGAAACAGCCAATGAATACGTATGTGGTGCCATGACGTTAGAAGGTGCCCCTCACATTAGACCGGAGCACTTGGCAGTTTTTGATTGTGCGAATAAATGTGGCGTCAAAGGAAAACGTTCGATTTCAGCAGACAAACACATTGGCATGATGGCAGCTGCTCAGCCTTTTATTTCCGGAGCTATTAGCAAGACCATCAATATGCCATTTGAAGCGACGATTAGTGATATTGCAAACGCTTATACGGCATCGTGGAAAATGATGCTTAAAGCCAATGCTTTATACCGAGATGGTTCAAAGTTAAGCCAACCGCTCAATGCAGTCGCTGAAAGTTGGAAGTCAGCTATTTTAGAAGATGAAGATGAATCACCAACTGAGAAGGTTAAAAAGATCGCGACTCAAGTTGTCAAAGAATACGTTAGGACAAGACGGCAATTGCCTCACAAGAGAAGTGGTTACACCCAGAAGGTAAAAATCGGTGGTCACTCGATTTATCTCAGAACAGGCGATTATGAAGATGGTCAGTTAGGGGAAATTTTCCTTGATGTTAATCGGGAGGGTGCTCTTCTCCGAAGTATGATGAATAGCTTCGCCATCGCTGTTAGTTTGGGACTTCAATACGGGGTTCCTCTTGACGAATTTGTAGAGGTGTTTACATTCACGCGTTTTGAACCCAATGGGCGTGTTTTTGGACACGATAACATTAAACGGGCGACCTCGATTATCGATTTTATTTTCCGTGATTTAGCACTGAATTATTTAGATCGTTACGACCTGGTTCACGTTTCCCCTGAAGAAGTGAATGAGCCTAAATCTAAGTCTAATAAGCAAGTAGGCCAGAGTGTAAAAATTTCATCAGAAACATCTGTGCCGGCAATTCATGAAGAGGAGTCTTTTAGTGAGTCGGCTCGCGAGATGACTGTTGCAGCGGGTACAGCCCTTAACACAGAACTCGAGGGCAAATCGACCTTAG
>CAILAO010000088.1 GCA_903832105.1 uncultured Pseudomonadota bacterium
AGGAGAAATGAGGGTTGGTGAGGATCAAAAAACGGCTTAAAAACGTTGACTGTCAAACGAAAGGGGTGATATTATTAAACTAATGGAATGCTCCCTTTGCGGGCTCATAACCGGCGGGTCCGAGGTTGCGGACAGGAGAAAAAGGCTTAACATCGAGGATTAAGAGCGTTCGTCTGAAACGACCCTGCCCACAGAGTTGATAAAATTAAATTTATAGATGTGTTATCAGTACGATACACCAAGCGTGGTCGATGTTTTTTGCCACAAAATCGTTATCTTTTTGTAGCGGACAATCTGTACGTTACTTTTCTCAATTCTCCTACAATGCGAATTGGCCAAAATAGAATACAACGACCATATTGTTCCTAATATGCACTCACGCCCTGCGGACATAGGCAAAAAGAGTAGACCTTTATTCACAAAACATGGTATATTTTGTGAATCTTATTGAGGTTTTTATATGACTCAACTTATTGAAAATGCAGTTAAAAATAGAATCATAGGGCACGGTAGGGGTTGGTGCTTCACACCGAAACATTTTCTCGATTTGGATAACGATATATCTGTCAGGAAGGCCCTATCTCACCTCCAAAAACAGAAATTTATCCGAAGAATCGCCCAAGGGCTTTATGATTATCCGCGAACACACGAGGTTCTTGGCGTAGTCGCTCCAAACATTGAGGCGGTAGCACAAGCTATCGCAGAAAAAAACGGCACCAAGATTCAAGCGTCTGGCGCTTATGCGGCAAATCTAATTGGTCTTTCAGAACAAGTGCCTGGTCGCGTAGTTTTTCTAACAGATGGACCTCCTAAAAAACTTAAAATTGGTAAATTAGAAATCTTGTTTAGACAAGCGACTGTGAAGAACATGTTTGCCGCCGGAAGTCGCGAAACACTCGTGGTTCAGGCATTCAAATATATGTCGAAAAAGAACATAGATGAAACGATGCTTAAGACGACAAAGAAGTTCCTGAAAGGAACAACAAGAAGGACTTTTGAAAAAAACTTAAAATTCGCTCCACAATGGATTAGGACTCTGCTTTTTGCACTCATGGAGAATGAGCTATGAGAGAGATTCAACTTTTACCGAAGAAAGACAGACAACTTTTTTTTGATAGTGCCGTAGTAGAATCCGGTATTCCTTTTCCGATCCTGGAAAAGGATTTTTGGGTCGTGTGGACTTTGGATCGCCTCTTTTCTTTGAAAGAACTGAAAACACACCTGACTTTTAAGGGAGGAACCTCACTTTCAAAAATCTATAACATCATTCAGCGTTTTTCCGAAGACATCGATGTTTCTATTGAGAAGGAATTTCTTGGGTTTGATAGAGACAATGATCCAGAAAAAGCAAGTTCAAAGAAGAAACAAAGGGCCGCTATTGATTCACTCGCAAAATCATGTTCTGAATATGTTCAAGGTAAATTGCTTGATGATTTGCGAGAAAGCATCTCAGACAGATTAGGATCTGTCGAACCCTGGGAATTGACCGTAGATACTAACGATCCGGATGGTCAAACTCTCCTTTTTGATTACCCCAACATCACTCCTCGCAACGAATATATTAGACAATCTGTTAAAATAGAGATGGGCGCAAGGTCAGAACACTGGCCCGTAAGCGAACATAAGATTCAAAGCTACATAAAACAAGCTCTTAAAGAGAAGGTTACTGAAGCAGAAGTTCTGGTTCGCGTTCTAAATGCGGAAAGGACTTTTTGGGAAAAAGCGACAATCCTTCACCAATACTTCCATCTGCCAGAAAACAAGCAACTACCGTCGAGGATTTCGAGGCATTTTTACGATTTTCATTGCCTTCTTAACTCGGACATTCGGGAAATAGCCCTTGCCAACATTGAATTGCTTGAAAGAGTTGCCATTCACAAGAGTATTTATTTCTCATCTGGGTGGGCGAATTATTCCACGGCACGAAAAGGCACACTAAAACTTTACCCGCCACCAAATATCCATGATGTTCTTGAGGAAGATTACCATCGTATGAATCAGATGTTTTTTGGAAATATCCCGGACTGGAAATTGATCTTGGAAACGATAAAGACATTTGAAAACGAATTCAATTCTCAATAGAAAAATAAACCTTGAAGCTATTTCAAGTGGCAATATGAAGGGAGAGAATTAACCCATCGCTCCCTTCGTTTTTGACTTTTCATTCCAACGAAAAAGTATCCCGTTTATTGTGCCATCAGACCTCTTGTTGAGCAGAAAGTGGTACTTTTCCCGCCATAACAAGTCCCAAGAATTTGTCCTTAGTGGTACTTTTATTTTTGGAGATGTATCTACGATAGGCTTGTTCAAAACGATCTGCATTCGAGAAACTTTTCTCCCTCAACTGCTTGATCTGTTCACTCCCCACCAAAGAAAGTGCCGTCAACACGAGTTCATCACTTCGCACTTTTCTTCCCAGGTCTTTCTTGTTAATCCTCTCCAATAGATCGTCAATTTTCTGCTTGGTGTCTTGCTTCACCCTGACAGGAATTGTTGAAGCAACCTTTGAATTGCCAATGTCACCTTTTACGGTTTTTACTTGTTCCATTTCATCCTCCGTTATTTCTACAAATAGTGTTTAAAAAGTAGCCTTAGAGCTTTGGACCACGACCTCTTCAGACACGCCGGATACTAGCCAGCGCGTCTGAACTTTTGTACCTCTTCGGTCATCTAAAATTCCCCCGCATGAACGCTGAGTTGGGAACTTCGACAACGTTGTAGGTATTCGATTTTTTTTCTCGTGGTCCAATGGTGCCCAAAACATTTTTTCTTGATAGACCACGCGGACCACGTTTTGGTTATCCGCGCGGAACATCAATGGCGTAAGTCACCTTTTTTCTTGAACCGAAAATTGGGCTTCTGCCGGTTGATATCTGGCGCAACCATTCACGCTGGTTTTTAACCGGCAGCATTACCGCCGGTTTTTACCCGGCGTGATTGTGGTCCAAACGTGGTCCAGACATATGAAAATAACGGTGGATTTCGGAAAGAATCGGAGGTCAAATTCAAGCTTCAATTTATTAAGAACAAAGACAAATCGTTGATATGATTAACTTGTTAATTTTGAGGCCCATCGGCTCATAACCGGCGGGTCCCAGGGGAAGTTCCCTCGGTTTACTCGGCGGTGATTATTACATAAAATATAAACATAGCCATCCATCACGTTACCAATTCCTCAAGTCACATTCATAAAACGCTGAACTGCCCAAAAACATTGTCTGTTCTGTGCCTGTGTCAGTTATGAAAATTTCCGCAGGAGTCCAGTCATCTTTGGTAATCGAGGTGGTGAAGATTAGAAAGTGTTCGTCTTTGGTCCATTTGAAGTCAGAATGGCTAAAAAGAGTTGTAGCGTTTTTTATTGCATGGCCGGTTTCGTTATCAACCACAAGAAAATACGCGTCTTCGTCATATCTCCCATTTGGTTTGATCTCGTAGCGGCCACTTGGCGAGACAAAAGTTTCTTTTTCCCCACTTTTCACGACCACCGTTTCTTTCCAGGGCGCATCGCAAAAATTGATCTTCTTGTCGAGATATGCGCGGGCCCAAGCGAGATCGTTTGGATTCTTGAAAAAATCTTGAATCTCGCAGTGACGATCATATATCCGATAGACCCAGCTAATCGAACCTAAAATCAACAATGATAGCAAGATTCCTAATTTTTTCGTTCGCCAGTTCAATCAAGAATCTCCTTGGCTAGCTTCCTCAATTTTGTGGCGATTTGTTTTCCGCGTGGAGTAACTTTCGCCACAAGCTTCCAGGAATAACAAGACGCCAATTCGGCTGGAGACGTCCCCAGGTTCTTTTTCCTTCTGAACTTCTCGATAAAGCTGAGATACGCGGCAGCGAATTGAACAGAAGCGACGTCGTCTATCAGGAGGTCATATAATTTGCTCTGAGAAATGCTTGGGTCAGCAGGATAGTATTTTTTCTTGATCAAATCTCTTGCTGTAGACAGCTTGACCTGTGCGAGTCCAACGGTAGTGTCAACGACATCGAGCTTACCTAGAATATCAAGTAGATCGTCTGGGCCCATGCGGGCCACTTCATCGATCAGTATGCCTGCAAGCAGGCTAGCATCGACATCATATTTTTCACCGGCGTCCTTTATCTCTTTAACCAAAGGTCGAAGCCGGTTGATTACATCCCTTGTCGGAGTTCGTGCGACACCACCGAGGTACAGTAATCTGTCACGCTCGAATCTTAGCTCAAGAAACTTGCCATATGCCGCCGCATAGGCTGACACGCGCTCATGGTCATCAGGGTCTTTGACTTGTTGAGAAAGGCTGCCAGATGGAACAGAAAGATTATCAAGATTGTCCTCTGAAGAGGAATTGGCATTGCTTCTGAGGTATGTACGTCCATTAGCTTCGACAACATGTATTCCTAATAAAAGGCCCCGTCGCGCCAATCGAATCGCTTCATTTAAAAGAAGATGCCGTAGGTCGTCAGTTACAACAGCCTGGCTGACGCCTCGCGAATCGGTAATGACCAAAATTACCCTATTTGCCTCAGCCATTGTTTACATCCGTAGTAATTTATGCGCCTCAAACACAGTCAAATCCATTATCAGCTTGCAAACAGCTTTTTCTTCAGGTGAATGAACTCCATTATCCAGCAGATCGCCTCCTGGGAACGTCGAGCGGCGTTACTGCCAAACGTAAGCCGAACGGCTTTAGTAAACGATTCAGAGTTTCTTGTGTCGGGTTGTGCTTGGGATCTATCGCGCGAATCACATTGGAACTAGCCATCTTCAGTTTTTTTGCAAACTCTTCGACGCCATACGAGCGAATCACTTTACCAAGCACAGTTTGTAGAGAAAGCCCTTCATCAAAACTCGCCAAGATAAACTTTTGGGCAAACTCCGGATCCTGAAGATCCTGACTTAAGCCTTCATTCCAATCACGACTTCTTTTAGTCATGGATTTTCCCCCTTCCACGTCGTCCAATATTCTTTTGCTTTGCTGATATCGCGGTTCTGTCGTTTTTTTTCGCCTCCGATCAACAAGATAACAAGGCGACGGGTGGCTATACCAAAGTAAACCCGATATCCTGGGCCAAAATCAAGACGTGCTTCGTAGACGCCTGAGCCAACGGGCTTGCAATCACCGAAGTTGCCAGCTTCAAACCGGAAGACGCGAGCTTGAATGCGCGCTTTAATAGACTTAGCCAACGTTTCGAGCCAGTCTCTAAAAGGGCATGATCCCGCTCCAGTAATGTATTCTTTGATTTGAAAATCACGCACGTAACACCCCAAGGCCAACCCAATATTAATTATCATATATGATAATTAAATGCTAGGCCATTTTTCACCATAAGTTTTGGCTAACAAACTTTGAAGATGACCCTCCTCGAATTGCAAACTAAGCCGCAATTCGAGGAGGGTCTGGCGTTGTCCAACCATTTTTGCCACAAAATATACTAGCTTTTTGTGGCAAGTTATTTGTTACCATACTGTAATTGCAGCTGATCTAACGTAACGACGGTTTTTTGGGTCCATGCTTGAAAGAGTTGGTTTAACAGTGTTCCAAAATCACCAATTCAAATTGTTAGTTGGGAATAAATCTAAACCTGAGACCATCCGCCAAACACCCGGCTGCCATCGAAAAAAAGCAGGCAGCCGGTTGAAATCCGGCTGCCACGTGACCCATTCATGACCCACCAACTGGAAAATAGTGGTGGGTATCGGCGGATAACGGAGGATCAAAAACGGCCTCAACTAATTGACATTAGACACATATTGCTGATATTAAAAAGAAATCGGCGGCGTGAGCATCGGGCTCATAACCGGCGGGTCCGGGGTTCAAGTCCCTGTGGGCCCATTTTCCTTGATACAGAACGAAATCCTGACCATCGCGTTGCAAGAGGGTTGTTATCACTAGAGAAATCGCCTTTGTCGCCTGACGACGCCTTGCTCTCGACAGGGTTAAAGCCGATGAGG
>CAILAO010000089.1 GCA_903832105.1 uncultured Pseudomonadota bacterium
ATTGCCTTAATAGGGCACGATGCGGTTCTAACGAGGGGGGAGTATGAGCAATCAGCTCCTCTACTCACTCATATCACCACCATTCGACAAGACACCGTGAACCCCGCCCTGCTTGGGATGAAGAGGGTTCTTAGTGAAGATTCAGCAAGAAGAGCTTTTCAAAATACAGACGCAGACGTTTGTAAAAAATGGCAACAAAAGCATCTTAGATATTGTTATGAGCCTCTGCTTTTAGAGAAGTGGATCCTTGATGTTGACACCACTGTTAAGCCCCTTTATGGACATCAAGAAGGAGCAGAAGTTTGCTATAATCCCACAAAACTAGGCCGTCCAGCTCATGTCATTCATACTTATTCAATGGCTGAAACAAGACTTATCTTGGACTCCGAAGTATTACCTGGGAATCAACAGGCAGCGGCATATTCATTGCCTCGCCTAATTGAGATTATCGATGAATTACCTCTCGAAAAAAGACCTAGCTTAGTAAGGGGCGATTGCGCTTTTGGTAATGAAAATGTACTGAGACCGTTAGAAGGCAGAAACATAGGATACCTTTTTAAAATGAAGCGCACTAAAAAGGCAAAGAGCCTAACGCAATTTTTAATCCGCAATGATGAAAATTGGGTTGATGCAGGACAGGGATGGGAAGGGATAGCCTCGGCATTACGACTTAGCGGATGGAGCAAAGAGAGAAAAGTGATTGTTTTAAGACGAAAACTTAAAGAAAAAAAACAAAAGGGAAAAAAGAAAGAGGAACAGATGTGTTTTCCATTTGTAAATTATCTAGCGAATAGTGATGAATATGAGTTCGCAATTTTAGTAACTACGTTAGATATGGGTATTTTGACTATAGCCCAGCTCTACCGCGATCGAGCCACTTCTGAAAACCATTTTGATGAATTAAAAAACCAATGGGGCTGGGGAGGGTTTGTAACACAAGACTTAAAACGCAGTCAAATTATGGCCCGAATAACGGCTCAAGTATACAACTGGTGGACGTTGTTTGTAAGGTGGGTAAATCCAGACAAACATGCTGAAGCAATCACAAGCAGGCCTTTAATGCTCTACGGTGTTGCGAGAGAAAGTAGTCATTCGGGACAACGGACAATACGCATTACCCCAATGCATGGGAAAGGAAAAGAAAACAGTGAAAAAATCAGCATTATCTCCTCTATTTTAAATAAAATAAAACAGGTTGCGGAGCGGTTCAGTTCAATAGAAATTTGGAAGAGGGTTCTGAGTATAATTTTCACCAAATTTCTAAAAGGTAGAATCCTTGGAGTGTGTAATTGGGATAAAGAGGAGTCTATCCTAGATTTAAGAAACCCGATAATGGAAAAAATAGGGATTGCCTAGCCAAGACAAAAAATGGATTAAGAGCAGTTAACTGCCGTTTTTAGGTTTATCCAAGATCATCCTCTTTCGAGTTGTTTGATGGTAAAACTTGTCTAATACGACTTCTTTGCTCCACTCTCATTACAAGAGTTTCATCACTACTACAAGTCGTTCCGTCACAGTGCCTAGATATAGGTCGTGTAGACCGTGGGGATACCAAAAAGCCCC
>CAILAO010000090.1 GCA_903832105.1 uncultured Pseudomonadota bacterium
ATCAAGAATGTCCCACTTTGCTTTGAGTCCTACCATGGTTTGTGGATCGGGAGACTCTTCTTTCTTCTCATACTCTTTTTTTGAGTACCCAGCTTCAAAAGAAATCGCAGGCCAAAATCCGGCATCAGCAATAGAAGCCTGTTTTCTATAGACGTCGATCGCCGCCTCCATAACCCTGAGCGCCTGCGGACCAAAAGCCCTACCTGCAGCGAACGGATAGCGGGGAACACCAAAACCGTTTTGAGGAATATCCTTTCCGGCAACCTCCTTGAAAAGAGAACGGAGCTGGCTCATGTCCGCTTTTGATTCCTCAAGCTCAGATCTTGCGTCGTAAACGCTTGTATTGGCGATGAGTTCGTCAATTCGCGTTGCCGTGCCCGTTGCCTTTCGTTCCCTCGTGTGCCTCAGTCTTTCTTCTACAATCGAAAGATAGTCGGTTCTAATACGCTCGATCTCACGCGCTACTTCAAATTGCAGAAGAAGCTGCGCCTCTTTCACCTGAAAATCTTCTATCTTTAATCTTTTTGTGAACTCCGCAACCTTTTCACTAGCCCCAGCAAGCCCAACCATCCTTAGGACTTTCATATTGACGAGAGGAATTTCCCATCCCACCGTATAGACATTTTGCCACCTGGGAACAAGCGTCATTTCACTTGTAACTGGCCCTCCCATTGTGGGAGGAAGCGGGATGGTCGTCGAGCTGATTTGTCCAGGTTTGTAATATTCCCGGCCTCCCTCTACGCGAAGCCCGCCAAGAAAAGCCCTGTAAGATGCCTCCCTCGTGCCGTTTGCTGCGACATCGGCGCTCCTCACAAGATCCATCTCAGGGACATTGGCGGGCACGTCTTTAATAAAGCCTAACACTTCGCTCATCTTGGCTTCACGAATATCAGACTTTTTAGACTTTGCCAGCGCCGCATCATCCCACGCCATGAAAGCACTGCTTCCGGCAATAAGCCCGTAAAGCATCAGAGCGGCAGCTTTCGCATGCTTTTTAACTTTTCTTCGCTCTCTCATATCTCTCACCATGCCTATAATTCCAAAAATAGCTGGCACCACGATAAATGATAGCGCGGTACTCGAAATCACACCGCCAATCACACCAATCGCCATCGGCGCCCTAGTTTCAGACCCTCCTCCTCGCATCACCGCAGTTGGAATCATCCCTATAATCATCGCAGCCGAAGTCATGAGAATTGGGCGCGACCTTTCACCGACACCTTCTTTCACAGCATCATAAAGTGATTTCCCCTTTTCTTTTACCCCGATCGCGTCAACTAGCAAAATGCCATTCTTTGCCGCAAGGCCGATCAGAAGTACTAGTCCGATCAAAGCCCCTAGCGTCGGTTTTTCTCCAAACATCAGAAGCGATAAAAGACCTCCTATCATTGCAAGAGGCAAAGAAAGTATGATCACAAACGGACGCAGTAGATTTTCGAATTGACATGCCAAAATAATATAAATAAAAAACAAACTTCCAATCGCAGCGAGGGAAAATCCAGATTGCACCTCTTCAAGTCGTTCGCTATCTCCCGAAAGTTGTCCAGTATAGGGCTTCGGGAGTGTTTTAATGATGTCATAAACATCGTTCAATACATTCTCAAGCGATCGGCTTCGATCAATCGTCCCAAAAATATTTACTTTGCGACTTCGCGATTCGCGATCAATAGCACTCGCACGTTCAGTTTCATTAAGCTGAACAAATTGTCCTAAAGGAACTGGTCCTCTCGTCGTCATGAGATATATCGAATCAAGAAGGATCGGCAATTGGGCGTCCTTCTTCTCCAGTTGCACATAAAAGGGCGTATTATCGTCCCCGACAGCTCCCGCTTCAAGTCCCGTCAATGCAAGACGCCCTGTCAGCTCAATCGCTTTGGAGTTGGTACCAGCAACGCCCAGTTCCTCAGGACGAAACGAAACATCATATCCCTTGCTCATAGGGGGAGTCTCGATTCGAACGTCTGCAATGCTTCCAACTTTTTTAAGCTTCTCTTTTGTCTCTTCAGCGACCTTGCGAAGTTCGTTTAAATTTTCTCCGTAAATTGACAGTGCAATGGGTGATTCCGCTCTGACTCCTTCCACTGGTGGCGGATCGAGGACCAAAATTTCAGCGGGGACATCTTTTAACCTTCTTCGTACTTCTTTTTGAAGCCCCTTAATATTCGTCACCCTCTCGGTTTTTTTATTGAAGACCATGCGACCTTCAATTGTGCGATTATCATCGGGGGCAACGGTCAAATAAATATTTTGAAGTCCGTCCATCCCTTGTAATTTCCCGCTAATAAGTGTTGCGGTACTTTCGAGATTCTCACGAGTTGTTCCAACGGGGACTTTCACATCGAGAATGATTTGCCCGCGATCTTCTTGAGCTAAAAAATCTCCACCTCCCTTGAGAGTCATCCATCCAGAAAACAAGAAAAGCGCAAGTGCGAGGCCGATCACTGGCCAAGGGTGCCTATAACTCCAAGCCCCTCCCCGCGCTATGACCTCTTCCATACGGACCAAAAATGCCCGCCAACTATCCCAAAATTTTCCTTTTAGAGGTCTCGGATGACCCGCAAAATATGCTGAAAGCATTGGATCTAGCGTAAACGCAACCCAAAGAGAAATAAGTACCGCAATGCAAAGAGTCATGCCGAACTCTTTAAAGAACTGTCCCACGATCCCTTCCATGACAGCAACAGGCAAGAACACTGCTACCACTGCGAGAGTTGTTGCCAGCACGGCGGCAGCGACCTTGTCAGTTCCTGTGACTGCGGCTTCTTTTCCGGTGAGGCCTTGTTCGAGAGCTGAGTAAATTGACTCCCTCACCACAACAGCGTCATCAATCAAAAGACCAATCGCAAGCGAAAGTGCGATCAACGTCATCATGTTAAGGGTGAACCCAAAGGCGTTCATAAAAATGAAAGCCCCGGCCACGCTAACAGGAAGCGCTGCGGAAGATATCAATGCAGATTTGATATCGGTCAAAAAAAGAAGAATGATGATCACCGCGAAAAATCCACCGACAAAAAGAGCAATCCACACCTCATGGGCATTTTCGTTGATGTAGCTCGATTGATCGATAATCTGGAATATCTTGGTATCTTTAGGAAACTGAAACTCCCCAATCGCTTTCTTCACACGGCCAACTGTCTCAACTGTGTTGGCATCGGAGCGCTTTGTAACCACCAAACCTAAACCGCGCTTGCCATTAATAAACACAGATTCAGCCTCGCGATCAGTGATATTTCTCACTTCTCCGATCTCGCCAAGCCGGATCTCGCGGCCATCCCGCAGTGATACGACCTCATCATTCCAATAGTTCACGTCATCAGGGAGGACGTTTCTCGCGACCGATAAAAGCTGATCATTTTGAGTCACATCCCCCCAAGGAATGACGCCCACTTTGATCGAGAGTTGCTCAAAAATATCGAGTGGCGGGACACGAAGATCTGTCAGCTTCTGTGCGTCTAACGCCAGTTCGATTCTCTTCTCGCCAAATCCACTGACCTTTGCTGAATTGACCCCTTCCGTTCGTTCCAATGTTCTGACGAGGGTTTTTTCAAGCTCGGTTTTAACTTCTTCAAGTTTTCGCGGAGTATCGATACCGTAGACGAGAATGGGCGCTGCACCAAGGTCGATTCTCTGAACAACAGGTTCTTTGACCTCCTTCGGGAACTTTCCTTTGACAATAGCGACCCTTTCACGAGCTAATTCGACACATTCTTTCTCGTCAGCGCTCATTTTAAACGCCAATACAACTTGTCCGCCGTTCTGCCTCGCAAACGAAAAAAGACGATCGAGTTTCTTGAGACCGGCCAGTTCTTCCTCAAGTGGTTTTAGGAGTTTTGCTTCCACCTGTTCCGGGCTAGCCCCGGGGAACTCAAGATTAATTAGGACGTAGGGAATGGAGACTTCAGGATAAAGCGAAACTTTCATTTGAGATACAAAGAAAATGCCTAACGCAAAAAGGGCGAGACTGACGATCCCGGCGGTCACCGGCCGTTTTACGGAAAATCGTGCGAGATTCATAGATTGAGCCTTTTTCTGAAATATCTGTTCTTTACTTTGTTTTTTGCTTGTCTGCTTCAACCTGGCACGCGCCATCATCTCCTTCGACGCGTCCAAGAGATTGGCCAGCCTGAACGGCAAGACCGATAACGGAAGGCAATCCTCGAACTACTCCTGAAATATCTGCGATAATTTTCGTATCATCAAGCTGAACCTTGACTCGTTCCAGTGCCGCTTCCGCCTGCCTTTGAAGTGCCGAGGCCTGCATGAGTTTTAAATTGGCTTCAACGACACTTTGATGGCTCACGGACTCCCCTGAGCGAAGCTTTTTAATTCTTGAGACGGCATCTTCTGCCAGCGCAACGTTAGCTTTTGCACCCTCGACGGCCGCTTCTGCCTCAAGTTTGGCGGCTTTTAACTGGCGATCATCGAACTCAATAATAACAATCCCCTTCTCAACCTGCTGGCCATTCTTGATAAGGTAGTGTTGGACAATTCCGGCAGCACGAGCTGTCAGTTCCTGCCTAAGCTTACAATTCGCCGACCTAGCATCATCAGAGCAAACTCCACCTAGCATCATCACCAACACGACGAAACCAAACACGCGGCTTTCCATAGGCGCTCCAAACTCTTGAAATAATAATCGGTTGAACATTCATCTAAGGAATACTGTTGATTATAACATGCCAGCATTATTACAAGAATGGGTAGAAATTCCCTAGTTAGATTTTGCTGAAATGATATTTTTCAGTAGAACCTAAGGTGTGTACTCAATTAGTCTGAAAC
>CAILAO010000091.1 GCA_903832105.1 uncultured Pseudomonadota bacterium
AAACAGGCTGATGAGGAAAGAACCCGTCAAGCCGGGTTAATACGATCCTTGCTCGATTCGATCCCCGACATCATCTTTTTCAAAGATTTGAATGGTGTTTATCTCGGTGGTAATCCGGCCTTTGCCGAGTTTTCGCAACGAACTCAGGATGGAATCATAGGAATGACCGACTATGACATTTTCCCTAAGGAAATCGCAGACTCATTCAGAGAGCAGGATAAGCGCATGATCGAATTGCGCCAACCAAGTCAAAATGATGTGTGGATCACAAATGCAGAAGGCAGAAAAATACTTATAGATGCAGTGAAGACACCTTATCTTGGGCCTGATGGAACACTTATCGGTGTTATTGGTATCGGGCGTGACATTACTGCACGTAAACAAGCAGAAGAAACACTTCAAAATGAACGCGCGCTTTTTAGAACCATCATAGATTTAATACCTGATGCAGTTTATGTAAAAGATATTGACGGACGAAAAATTATTGCAAATCCTAAAGAAGTTCAATACTCAGGAAAAAATTCTGAAGAAGAAATAAGAAGACTTAAACTAACCATGAACAGCATAGCTGAAAATACTAATAATTTTGCTCGTAAAACCGAACTAGATATAATGAAAAAACAGTTTAGCATGTTTCAACCACTCGAGCTAGCTAGGTTAAAAGACGTCGAAAATATGATCCAAAAAGCTCTAAAAAACTTAGAGGCTAAAAAACAACAGAATTAAAAACCTCAATCTCCTAAAGAAAATATAAAAAAGATGGCACTACTTGAACAAATTGAAACTATGAAGCAATCGGGTCAAAGCGATGCTAAAATTGCAGCAACCCTAAAGGAACAAGGATATCCTCTAACTCAGATAAACGAAGCTATTTCTCAAGCAAAAATAAAGTCTGCAGTTTATGGCGAAACTCAAGGAAATGACAATCTTCAACCAAGTATAATGCAACAATCTGCAGAAAATCAAGCCGAAACACAACAAGCTCAAGCACCACAAGACGCACAACAGTATCAAGGCCAAGCACAAGGATATTATGATCCCCAACAGCAACAATACGCACCACAGCAGGCGCAGGGATATGGCCAAGAAACTTACTATTCACAAGCTCTGGATGTCGAAACCGTTCGAGATATTTCTAGACAAGAAACTGAAGAATTAATAAAAAAAGTAAAAGTTGATGTAGACTTATTAAATAAAACAAAAACTGATATGAAATTTGAAATACAAAATATTGATAATCGTTTAGCAAAAGTTGAAGCAATAATCCAAGAGCTTCAATCCGCAATAATACGAAAGATGGGTGAGTATGGCGAGTCCATTCAAGGAATCTCACAAGAGCTTGAAGCCACCCGGGACTCGTTCTCAAAGATGATAAATCCGGTTTTAGATAAAGCCCGAGGTTCAGAATCTCAAGAGCAACAGGAATCAAGAGGACAAGAACCAAGTGAGCCAGTAGAAGAAACACAAGCTAGACCCCAACAAGCTCAAACAAAAAAGCAACCCCAAGGAAAATCCAATAAGACACAATTACAAAAATC
>CAILAO010000092.1 GCA_903832105.1 uncultured Pseudomonadota bacterium
TCATCGCTATCGCCAAGTTCGGTCACAAACCCCTTTTTGACACCGGGCTTCAGGATAATCTGACGCCGGAGTTTACTATGCGAGGATAATGCCCCGAAATATCTGGTCATGTGTACATATGGCGGAGCAATAAGAGCGGCGAGTTTCTCGATAAGCTCCATTTGCGTTAGGATTATTCCCTGTGTTCCGTCAGCTCATGCAACTTTGTACCATCATGCCGCGACAAATTTTGTCCACTCGATTTCTGATGATATAGAAGATTGTTTTTGTCCCACTCGGTGAGGTGAGGTATTCAGGAGTGAGTATATACATTCAGATTACCTCCGGCCGCGGGCCGGAGGAGTGCCAGCGAGCGGTCATATTGCTCACACATTTTCTGATCGATAGAGCGATGGTCGCAGGGCAGCGAGCAACTATAATCGACCATGTGGCGGGAAAGCGCGTGGGCTGCGCGCATTCTGTTGTTCTCGAATTGAACGGCGAAGGTTGCGCGCAATTCGCCCGAAAATGGTGCGGGTCCGTTCAGTGGATTCAAAAAAGTCCATACCGACCAAACCATGGAAGAAAGAATTGGTTCGTTGGCGTGGCCGAGATTTCACTTCCCAAAGGCGACTATCTTTGGAATCCGGGTGACGTTGAGTTTGAAACGATGCGCTCATCTGGTCCCGGCGGGCAACATGTAAACAAGACGGAGTCTGCTGTTCGAGCAAGGCACCTACCAACGGGAACTACGGTTGTCGTACGATCGGAAAGGTCACAGCTGCAAAACAAACGCGCAGCTCTCGTCCGCCTCTCGACAATGGTGATCGCGTCCGAGAAAGAAAGGACAACCAATGCCCAACAGGCGTCCTGGTGCCAACACAATGAGCTGAAACGTGGCAACCCCATTGCCGTGTTTGTTGGCGAGAATTTTCATTTGAAGGAACGGCAAGCGCATGCAGCTATGGGGTCTTCGGGCGCCCTTCGAAGCCAAGGCATTGTTCGTAAAACGTCAGGTTCACGCTAGACCTGGGTCCGCGCCGATTGAGTTCAATCTCTGCGATGACCGTGCCGTGCGCTGTTGGGCGGGCATCGCAAACTCTATTCAAAACAAACCCCAAAGCGCCGACGTCGTTTCAAGCTGGCTTCAAGTCAATTTGAAGCAAATCCGAAAACTCCTTCATTTCCTCATCGGAGTATTGCTCCGCAAGCAGCCGAAGCAGTTCCTCTTGCCGAGGTTGGCCGAAGACCAAACGATACCGCGCAACGCTTTTCACCAAAGCGCAAGCCCGCTCTTGTTCTCGACTCAGAGCAAACATCGGCATATGCCGCTCGATGGAGCCGCGAGGTCCAGCAAAAACCCAATACGGTTTTAGGTCGTCACTTTCTTCCGCATGATCTTTGGCCGCAAGGGAAAACAGGTTTGCCCAAGGATCCCCCTCGCCCTCCAATCCTTTCAAGCCATATGCTGCTGCGATGTTTTTTCGAATTACATGTCCTTTGTAGCGATGGATTCTTCCTTCCCGTTGTTCGAGGTCCACCGGATTCGATGGCAAATTCCAATGAACGATGGCGTGGCAGTAGGCATGAAAATCGAGACCTTCTTGACCCACGGAAGTTGACGCAAGAATGAACGGACGAAACGGAGAGTTGAAAGCCGCCCGGACTTTGTCAGGGTGAGCGGTTTCGTCCTGCTCGACGTTTTTTGCTTCGCCGAAACGCATCGCATATCGACAGGTCAATGAACCTTGCTTATCCGCCGCGATCCAGCTGAAATGGGGAGGGGGGATTTTGTCCTTGGAAATTTGAAAAAAGCTCGGCCTTTCCGCGAAAGCACGTATAGCATTTCCATCGGGCCCGCTGGCTGCGGATTGAACCTCAAAAAGCTTGAAGGTCGTTCCTGATTTGTTCTGGATATCTATTGAGCCAATTATCACTCCGACCAGGAAAATTCTATCATGAATAAAACCGACTATTGGTTTTGGACAAAGTTTCTTCCCGGCAATGGCTAGGTGCCGTCGTATCCCGGCGGAGACGTGGAGCCGTCAACGACTTGACCTGTCCGGTCAAATGTCCAGTATAGATGAGACTTCTGGGCTGGGCCGCCTATTTCACGTTGAATCAATCTAAATCCGATATTTTCTTTATCGGAATCCGCTTTTGCCTGCATCGCGGCAATTGTGACTGAATTATCAAGATTTATCGACAGCAATCATGGAAAAGTTTAATAAAGATAATGGAAATTTTTCTTAACCGGGGCCGATCAAAGCCGGAAATAGCCATGCAAAATGTATCGCTTTGGCACATTTAGACATATCGACTCGTTTTTGGTTCAGACACGAAAATTTTACACAACCAACGACAATTGACAACCCATTTTTCAGGGCTGGAGTCGAAGAATCGAATCAGGAGGACATAGGGCGTGAACAAGCATCCGCAGTCAAAATTGACTCAGAAGTGTCCCGGGATTTGAGCCTAAACGGCGTTTTGTTGCAATAAGTTTTCACTTAGACGGCGAGTGGGGAATTGCGATTTTCGTATTGTTAATCTCCATGGAATTTCCTAGACTCATCTTAGATTGCCACCGGTAAAGTTGCACACGTGAGGAGAGTCGATTATGCTGAAGCACATCGCATTTGCATTGACCGTGTTCATGACATTCGCCCTTCTATTTTTACTGTCGTGTAAAAAGGGGGGTGACTCGGATGACTCGGTCGATTGTTCGGATGGTTCGGAAGAAAGTGCGTCCAACCCCGATTGCGCCGTAGCCACCCAATCAGGCGGAGGTAGGGCATCTGGAGGAACAGTATCAGAAGGTTCTTCCACAGAAAGCGAACCGGTGGCAGTCGAATCTTCTCCCGGTCTCCTCGTTCCGGGCAGCAAAAATAAAGAGCGTCAGCACTTTCAAACAAGACAGACTATTTCTTTTGAACTTAACTTGGACAATGTTTCGGATGCAGAAGACTTTTCGGTTGAAAACGAAGCGACGGGAGCTGTTCTAGTTCAAGATCGAAAGATCTCGCAGGGTGTTCTCTTGACCTATAATCCCTTCGATCCCGATACCCGCAATATTTTTACATATGGAGAAAATAGTTTAAAGACTTTAGTTAGCCAGTCTAACGGTCTGGAGTCTTCACAAACGAAAATATGGGTTAAGGATTTTGACATCTTCGAGATGGCGTATCAATCGTTTAAATCGAAAAGACAGGTCACAACAGCTTTGTCGGGGATGCGTTTTGAAGGATGGTTTAACGCCATGGGACATCAAAAAGTCACCGCACTAGACGGCGCGATTCTCGTGACAGGGATGCAAGCTATGCTAAGTCAATAATCGAGCGATAGAAATTGAGCGTTAAGAAAAGGAGAGACAGCATGAAAAAAGGGATTTTAAAGATCGATTCGATGCGGGTCATTGTAGGGATAGTGATCATTTTACTGTCAACAACGGCGTTCAGCGTTCCCTATGAACTTTATTATGGCGGACGCATGACAACATCGGTTGGCGCACCCGTCGAAGGACCGCTTAGCATAGATGTGAATTTTTTCAGGACCGAGGTTGGAGGTACTGAGATCGCAGTGGATATTCCGACGTTTACCAACGTTACTTTGGATGAAGGGGTTTTTTCGATCAGCATACAATTATCACCTTCCAACTTTCATGCCATATTTTCCGATTCCGCCCCCGTATGGATTGAAATTGTTGACGTGACGAATAACCGGACCTACCCGAGGCAGGTGATTTCAAGCGTACCATATGCACTTAAAGTTCCGGTTGATAACGACACGATCGTCTACAACAGCGACGGGAAACTTACCGTTGGATCTGGCGGCGGTGGAACGGTCAGACAAATTACTGCGGGAAGCGGTCTGATCGGCGGCACCATAACAAACTCTGGGACGATCTCAGTCGATACCGGAACAACCGAAAATAAAATCGTGCAGCTTTCTGATGGCAGTCTTCCTTCA
>CAILAO010000093.1 GCA_903832105.1 uncultured Pseudomonadota bacterium
AAAAGCTCAACGTTTCAAGAAAGAGATCACGTTGAAGTTTCAAGTCTATGTCTATGAAGACGTATACGCTGGCCCAGTGCCATTCGCCCACGTCTCTGAAAGAGAGGTGGACACGGCTGTTTAGGCCGTGTCATGGTGTCGTTTAGCAAACGCTGTGAGTAGGAGACCTTAGCTGAGAGGATAGGTACGAAGAATATTCTTCGACCGGCAAAAAGGCGGGAAAAAGATTCATTGGAGAAAGAGGGCAACAGTAGAGCTTATAGAATAAGTCTTTACTCACATTTGTTACGTCATAAAACGTTCGAAACCTGTCGCGCTGCTTAGACATTAATTCCTGTCCCCTCGATGATTATGCACTGAGTTAACCATCGCTCACGAAGTCTGACAAATATTTTAGGGGGTTGCTTTTTTATCTAATGTTTTTAGCTCGTTACTTCTTGTCTGCTATGCAGATAAAAAACCCCACCTCTGCGCAAGGTAATAAAAGCCTAGGATATCCGCCGGTTGCGTCTGTGGGCAAAAAATAGACATTGCTCAATATAGCTCTTTCAAGTTGTAGTTCTCTGTCGCAAAACTTCATAAACAAAAATTGTCGCAGCAGCTCCAACATTAAGAGAATCAGCAGACCCTTTCATTGGAATTTTCACTAACACATCGCAAGAGTCGAGTAAGGCCTTTCCAAGTCCTTTGGCTTCGCTTCCTAGAACAACTGCGGTAGAGCCGTGAAAGTCTTGGCTGGTATAAATAGCAGCTCTTTTATCTAATGCTGCTCCCGCTATTTTAATTTTGCTATTTTTGCAAAACTCTATCATTTCTTTTTCATCTGTAACAACAATTGGCAAGGAAAAGACGGTTCCCAAACTCGCACGAATTACATTTGGATTGTAAATATCGCACGAAGATCCAGTAAGAAAAACTGCCTCAACGCCAGCCCCATCAGCCGAACGCAATATTGCTCCTAAGTTTCCTGGCTTCTCTATATTGTCCAACACTAAAATAAAAGGATTGTCTGAAAGTTTTACTGTCTTGAATGTTAATATTCTCCTACTAAAGACAGCCCATAGTCCGCCGGAACTTTCTCGCAAAACAAGTTTTCTAAAAACATCATTCGAAACTTCATACACATTCGTTTCTTTCCGCTCCACAATTTTCGTCAAAATCTCCTGTGATAAGCCAGACAATGCTTTGCGGCAGAAAAAAACATCGACAAGGACAAATCCAGAATTTACGGCTCTCAAAATTTCCTTCTCGCCCTCCACTCCAAACAAATTGGTTTTGTCCCGCTCTTGCTTATCTCGAAGTTTAATACTGTCCTTAACTTTTTGATTTGTTGTGCTGGAGATAAAAAGAGGAGAACTTTCTTTTTTACTGCTCATTCACTGTCATCCCTACGGAAAAGAGACATTGAACCACTTGGTAAATCAGACTTTGAAGTCGTAGAAGATAGAGTCATTTCAGAAGCGATCACTTTACCGGGCAATCCATCACAAGTTTCTAACAAGAGATTTTTTAAGACAAGCGGTGAGAATCCCGTAGAATGGGCCGTAAGAAAAAGAAAAGAAAATTTTGGGTGAAATATTTTTTTTAATTCAAAAAGCAGTTCGCTCATGCGTTCATCTATTTTCCAGACCTCTCCTTTAGGACCTCTTCCATAACTAGGCGGATCAAGGACGATCCCATGATATTTTTTCCCTCGTCTAGCTTCCTTTGTAACAAATTTAAAAGCATCATCGATCATCCATCGAACACGTAAATGTTCGAAACCAGATGCCTTTGCATTATCACGAGCCCACTGAACGCTTGTCCTTGAGGCGTCCACGTGAACAACACTTGCTCCCGCTTCGGCTAAAAAGAGTGTTGCTCCGCCAGTATACGCAAATAGATTTATGACTGAAAAATCTCCTTGCCCTTTTGTCTCCGCTCGTTCTTTACAAACGATCTTTGCCAGCTCCTTCCACATCACGTGCTGCTCAGGGAAAATTCCAATATGACCAAAATCAGTAAGTTTTATAATGAAAGTAACAGATCCAATTTGGATATTCCAAGATTTGGGGAGTGCTGGATTGTTAATTTTCCATGTTCCATCTCCGCCAGCTTTTCGAACAAACACCGCATCAGCATTTTTCCACTCAGACGGAGGGAGTTTTTGCGTCCAAACAGCCTGAGCAGAAGGCCTTACAAGAAGATATTTTCCGACTTTTTCTAATTTCTGACCACGGCCGGAGTCGATTAACTGGTACTGTGAATTTAATTCTGAGTGCGTCATTTTCTCGTCGCTTTTACTTGTCGATCTGTAACTTCATACCATCATAAGCAAACTCGTAGTTAGATGGCAAAAGAGATGCGTTCTTAACATAATCCACACAATGCGACAAGTGAGTGATAATCCCTCGTCTAACACCTAAAACTTCAAAAAGTTTTACTGTGTCCTGGACACTGCTATGTGTAGGCAATTCGGTAAAGTGAACGCCACTTGCAATCATGATGTCGATAGTGCCCTTCCATTTTTTAATAACGTCCAAAGGGAACTCTTTGAAGTCAGTGGCATACACAAATTGCCCAATGCGATACGCTCTCACTGTCGTATGACCATGAGGTAAAATAATAGAATCGATTTCAAGATCCGCAATGGAAAAGGGTTTGTCTGTGATCGGTTTAAGATCAACAAGCAATTTCGAACCCAGGTAGTCCGATTCGCGGAAGGCATAAGAGAAACTTTCCTTCAGTTCTTGCATATGTTCTACTGGAACATAACAGGGAATTGTTTTGCTTTTTTTAAAGTTGAAAGCTCTAAGATCGTCAAATCCTCGGGAATGATCAGCATGTGTGTGGGTATAAATAACGCCCCGGAGATCGCATATTCTCTCTCGGACCATCTGAAGGCGAAATTCTGGGCCAGTATCGATGACAATGTGATCTCCATGAGTTGTCGTTATTAAAAGCGAAGATCTATTTCTTTTATTCTTCTCGTTTTCACTTGTGCAAACAGGGCACAAGCATCCAATAACAGGAACTCCAGTGGAAGTGCCACATCCAAGAATAGTAATCGTCAGAGGATAGGGAGAACCCACATGTGTATCCTCAGGGTTATAAATCCTTTATTATTCCAGCCCCAATGCCATAACTGACAGCATTATGAACAAGGCTAGGCGTCAAAAAAAGCGCAATCCGATATGATTCTCTCTCAATCAACATACTGAAGTCGCCGCGAATTAGTAGCCCTATCCCATTTTTCATGCCTGTATTGAAGCCTGCTCCATCGACATCACCAGCACTCCCGCCCACAGTGGCGCTTACAAACATAAACCCCCCAACAACTTCACCCCTAAAACCGATAGGTTTCCCCTCAAAAACGCTATAAGAAACTCCACCAGCCCCTCCAAAGCCCATCATACTGAAAGTTGTTGTTTCAATACCAGAATCTATTCTTGCTATATCTCCACTTGCTTTAGCAATAACCCCGCGAGCTACAAGAGCAAGATTAGCAAAGCGTCTCCATTGGTAAAATCCACTAAGTTCAAATTCCACGGCACCTTTTCCAACACCTAAAGTGCCAATTCCAACAGATCCCCCCGCGCTCTCTTTCGAAGGTTCGCGATAAACTTTGTAGACCTCCGAAAGCTTTTTGTCTTCGGGTACATTCAAGAGAGAGAGTGTGTAATTCTTCTTTATTTTCGACATATTACTTACTATTTTGATCGTTCGCCGACTACCTTTTATTTCTTTAACGATGCCTATTGCAACAAGTTCATTGTCTTCGTTAAAAATGCCAACTTTGTCCCCAACAGTTAAATCTAAATCATCTATTGTACAAATTTTTTGAGGTTTGTCGCACTGGAGGGTTTTCGCGTAGGCGCTTACACTTTGGACACCAAATGACACAATAAAAAAAACAATGGCAAAACAGCGGCCCTTCATAATGATCTCCTCTCAAGCTACTTTCTCTATAAAAGATAATACATTATGCGTAGAACAGCAATCTTGAGAGCATGTAAAATCTTGGATTAATTGGATGGCTTCACAAATAACTTCTTGCACTGGCTCAGCTTGACCTGAAACATCTGCTTTTCATCCCTAAGATTGATAACTTGTGCGACGGCTCGCTCTTTATCCGCTACGAGTCCCTGTTCGATATTATTTGCATCAACGTACTGCCACGCCTTTTCAGAGGCCGAATAAAAGATAATCTGGGCGCGCATTTCCTCTGCTTTTTCATTCTTTGCAACGAAAGGATATCCAGCTATTTTTTCCAACAAAGCCTCGTCTCCACTGTTCTGACTACCAAACAGCGAGTCATACCAAGATTTTAAACGCGCAAGAATCGATTCCCAAAAGCCAGCTTCCTGAGCGATGCCAAGCATGAGAGGTTCAAAGGAGTTTACTTCTATTTTTCCAACTCCTTCTACACTGGCGGAGGTCTTCTCTATCGCCCCTTTTAAGCACAACTTTAATTCAATGTTTTTCTCTAGATCACCTGGAAGAAATACATTTTGGATATCCTCATCCTGATTCTCTTCTGGTGGATTATCGGGATTTTCTGGGGTTACTGGGTCTTCCGCCGGCGTTGGGGTAGTTGAGGGAGTAGGGGTTGCCACCGGCGGTTTTACTTCCTCTTGCGGCGGTTTACCGACCTGAGAATCAGGTGGTGTCTCGGAATTTTCCCCAGAATGAGGGACGCCGCTCCCTTCCTCTGGCTTTTCCTCCCCCGTCTCACCACTAGCAGACAAAACGTTCACCGGCTTCGAAATAACCTCATCAACTATAACAACAAACGACTTCTGAAAAGCTGTACAAAGACCTTCATTTTCAAGCATGACTATCAGGTGATAAGTTCTTCCTTGCCGAGAAATGACGACTTCTTGGTTCTTCACCTCATTTTGAGATACAACTTCACCTTCTTTTGTAATTTCTGACCAAACAAATCTGGAAGAGAGCGTTGAATCAGCACAAACCTCTTCTGTAAAACCAGAAAGATCTAATCGAAGTTTAAGATCAGCGTCAGATCGTCCCACATGACGGAAAAAAAACATCGATTCTTGGGGCGCCTCGCTCTCATAAGTTATCGTATTTAGTTGAATGTTATCGCGCTGTTCTGAAATTCTCAGCTCTTTTATTCCCTGATACTGAATCCATCCGTTTGAGTGATTTTTCTGAGTTGGACTTCTTAGTGAATCTCCTCGTCCACAACAGATCACACTAAAAATGGCCAAACCCACAAGTATCCGCGAGAAACAGAAAATATCTAATTTTTTAGGCATGTTATCCCTTAAAAAGTAAAAATGTTACAAATCATTGAAAACTGACGTTAACAAAGCTTATTTTTATAACACATTTTATACTTTTTTTTAAGGGTAGCGCATAAATATTTTTATATTTTTTTGAAAAA
>CAILAO010000094.1 GCA_903832105.1 uncultured Pseudomonadota bacterium
AGACTTTGCTTTTCGAAGTGATCGATATGGGTATTTTCAGGCTCGACACGAAGTTCCGTATAGGCGCATTGATAATGTTGTTCCTCCATCAGCAGATACCTACGCAATTCATCGCCGATTGCTAGGCTGACCTCTTCCCATTCAGAAGGTAAATTCTGCCTGATAAAGTCTTGATAAGCTTGAGGTTCGTTTTTAACGATTTGCTTCATCCGTAACTTTCCTTTTGGCAACTTCCATTCGGATTAAGGCGAGGTCCATATCATCATAACCGATGGAAGCGATAAGTTCGTTCTCAAGCTCCTTGAATCCCTCGGTCGCATATTGATTCGCAAAGACCATCTTCCGAAGGTCTTCGAGTTTGCTTTCTATCGCAGGAGTACGCAACCCTTTCAGCCTGAATATTTCCAGCAATACTCTGTCAACACGCCAACCATAGGAACCAATAAAACTATCTATGGCACGGATCGCGTGATCTTCTTTGACTAAAACACGGATCTGTTCCTTATGGACGGAGGCGACGATATGGGGAGAGTGGGTTGCAAGGATAATCTGGTTGTTATTCTTGTCGGCAAATTTCTCGTATATAGAAGCAATTCTACTTTGCCAACTTGGGTGTAACGAACTTTCTGGTTCATCAATCAAAATAATATGATCTTTAATATCATCGAGATACAATGAGAATGCCTTTGTGATAAGCTCTTGTTCTCCGCTCGATAAGTCATCAATCGTCATCTTGCCGGTGCGCTCATTTTTAAAAAGGACTTCTCTTTTTTTATCAAGTCCATTAAATTCTATTTGCATTTCGAAATCTTGAAAAATAGACTGTAATATCTCTTGAGTGGCAAGATATGCTTCGCTGCTTTTTTTATCGTATTCATAAATTAATTTGTCGATAAATTGAACAATCGTATTTTTTGCACTTTTTTTATTAGCGATACCGGCTTCATAGAATATGATATTTTTAAATTTAGGAAACAGAATATTATCCCGATAGTTACGATTCAGAATATCGCCTTGTAAAAATTCTGTGTCAAGAGTCACTATTTTATTGTCATCCTTCTCTCTATCTTCGATTTCTATAAAACTATTTTTTAAGATGATTTTATTATGAAATGTAGGATAGATGAAATCTTCGAAGAGGGTCGTTTTTCCACTACCGTTAATTCCAGCAATAACAACGAGATTTTGTGATTTCCCGTCATTATTGGTAAAGGTGATATCAAAATTCTGAAATACTTTATATTTATCAATATGTAGTTTTCGTATTTTCATAATGAATCTGTAATAGCCTTTATTGGAAATAAAGCTCCCCCCCTCATTCCCCCGCTGGCGGGAGGAAGAAAAGGAGGGATGCGTATTTCCAATAATGGCTATTCTTTACAGCCAGCACATTCCACCAGGACTTGTTGGCGCGCGGGTTCGAGCTTGTAGGAAATGATCGCGCCTTTTTGGGGCTTTTTCATCAAGGCGCGAATATCGTAGGTGATGCTTTTATAGACGGCCGTCTTTTTCAACAGGTTGCCCATCTGCTCG
>CAILAO010000095.1 GCA_903832105.1 uncultured Pseudomonadota bacterium
GACAGTCTTTGGGTAAATCCGCTTGAACCCTCAACGGATCTATGAGCTTCACTTGCGGATTTCTCCACATCTACCCAAAGGCAAAAACGTGCCGAGTATGACTCGACTCGTCGAAACCGCAAGTTATTAGTATATAAACCGGTATGATTTCGAATAGTTACAGCATCCTGCGATTTTCTCTAAAGTTTTTTTAAAAGCCTCCCGATACTAAAGACGAGGGGGGAGTAGCATGAAATTATTCATGATCATTCATACTTTTTTCATCCTGACTTATTTCACTTTGGCAAGTTGTAATAGTCAGTCGTTTTCTGGCAGCAACAAAGGCCAACCTAGTTCACCTAAAGTCGATCCGGGAACAGGAAAAGAAGATACTGGAGAGCCAGGTGATGGCACCAACGTTCGTTGTCCTCCCGAAAAGGAAGCCCTATTGATTCTCGATCTGAAATCCGGCTGGTGGTCTGGGGATGGCGGTGATTACTTCAAAGTCATTCTCGGGGGACTTTCCGATCCTCAATGTTCAAGTCAATTCGCCGTCGAGTACCATCATATCGTCCAGCAAGACAGTTTTGAATTCCGATTACAGGGTCATTGCGAATCGCTCGGTTTAGACCTGACGAAGGCCGAAGCCGAACAAGTCACCTATCAATTTGAAGGCGATTTTTGCCGCATCACAAAAAAGAAACCCTACGTCGACACTAAAATCATCTACCCGGAAAAGACAGATAAAATGTATAGCGAAGCCACATTTGGATCTTCGCTTATGAACGATGCCATCAGGGTCGGTAGTGAATATCGCCCGCTCTTTGAACGCGAATTTAGCGAGTACACACAGATTTGGCTCCTTTCAGGATCTGAAGGGGATATTCTCGATTTCCAAATCGATCATGCATTTTTTGTGGAAATGTTAAACCGCATCGCAGATGCTAAGCATCCTATCTTTGTTGGCGCCGGGTTTGGCTCGATTTCTCATGCAAACGCCCTCACAGAAAAACTTGGGCTTGGCGAGGCTTTTGCAACTAACATCCCCAAGGTTGAACAAGGCGAAATTGTAGACCTCAACAATTTCGAAGGCATCGGGCAAAACTCGATTTCAATTGAGTCGAAAGCCTCGATCACCGGAGCTGCTGCCGCACACGAACTTTTTATCGGTGTTACGGAGATCTCAGACAAAATGCTTTATGTCGAGCAACAACGTAACGGAGAAAAGCTGAGCTCTCCCCGCAATCTAGTCATCGCAAGTGATCAACTAAAAATTGCTGACCTTTTGGTGGGCGACATGATTGGCATCGCTGCTTTTGATGGACTGCCCATCGTAATGGACGCTGGCATGCAACGGTTTTATTCGGTCCACAGCGACTCCGGATCACACCAAGAAACCTTAGCCTATCTGCAAAATATTGTGCTTTTTCTGGGTAAGGGGGAGTGACTCCCCCCGCAGGGTAAACGCATTTTAATTGGCTCCAGTCCAGGCCTTCAGGACGCAGCATGCAGGAAGTCAGGATTTCAGGGGGCGGAAA
>CAILAO010000096.1 GCA_903832105.1 uncultured Pseudomonadota bacterium
AGTTCATCATAATAAAAGCTGCAACCAAAAAGATAATAAAGACAAATAAGTAAAGAACAGCCCTGACGACAAAAACCAATTGCCCAACAATGCCTGCAGCCTCTTTCCAGTCGACAGTCTGAATCTCCAATCCTTCCCTTTTCGCAACATCGTTAATCTCAGCAATAGTCTTCTCGATTTTCTTAGGATTTTTAAGAATGACCGCAGCATTTAAAAAAATCCCATCTTCCATTTCCTCTTCGGAATAGACTTGATTGAAGATCTTTTGCTTTTCCTCAAAACGGATTTTGCTTTTTGAGGTATCACCGGCCGAAGCTACCTCATCAGTCTCGTCTTTACTAGGTGCAGGCTCGGAGGCCTTCTCCTCTTCGAGAGATTTGGATTTTGAAAAGAGGGCATTAACATCGCTCGCATCAATCTCCTGAAGACCCATTTCTTTTTCAAGGTCATTCATTTCCTTTCTTTTCTCGGCGGTCATAAAACCATAGAGGTCTCGAAACGAAATCATGTCCATGATATTAAAATTCCCCGCGAGCATCGATCCCTCAAAGCCCTTGAACCGAAAAGTTCCATAAACTTTCATGTTGAGAGAAGCGGAATATCCAGACTTTGTCATCGCGTTAACGGGAAAAGTGTCACCAATGCGGACTTTATAGAGGAGAACATACGGCGCGATATAATCGTAAAAAAATTTGTATCGCTCCATAAACGTTTGATCGTCCATGGTCAGGTATTGTTCTGTAAGCTCTCTGATTGAGGTCTTTTGCGATGAAAGAAGTTTTTGTAGTTTTGGCACCAATATCTCTGTTTGAACAGGGTCTACCTGAGAATAGATCTCAGCTGCTTGCTTGATGTTTGTTTTAACGGAATCCTGGAGATCTTTGCTAGAAACGATAGTTTTTTTGTCCTGCTCCATGCTCTTTTTGATCTGATCGAGTCGACGTGCAATACGATGCTTCACCATCATCTCATAATAGTAGTCGCTAAAGAGAAACCCCCGTTTCCCCTCCGGAATATTTTCTCCCTTTACGATCTCAAAGAGTGTTAAGGCCTCTTGAAACCTTTTTGGAACCGTGCCCATGTAGCTAAATATAAGCATGTTGTCATCAAATATCAGTGGTGCGATCTTGTTTCCAAAAAATTCCAGTCCTTCTTCATATTTTTCATCAAATTGATCCCAGAAGTCCTGCGCCAACACCTTACTAAGATAGTCGGGGGCGTCCTTAAGATCTTCCATCTCAAGAAGAGCCAGCTGATCTTTTTTCGATTTAAAGTCATAATTAATATCTTCAACAATCCTTCGAATGTGGCTCTTATACGCATTGATAGCCGGTTTATCGCGAGGGTTTTCCTTGTATTTTTTCCGAAGTTCCTCACACTTCACATCCAGGAGATTGCCAGGATTGACCATTGCGAAGTTTGTTCCCATCGGAACAACAGTACGGACGTTTGACACCTTGGAAAGAAGTACATCCTTAACTTTTCTAAAACTTTGAACATAGCCGATGTCGGGGAGACTGCCATCGATATTGCCAAAAACGGAGAGTTTCTCCTTCGCTTTGGACGAAAAAATCTGAAGATCACCGGTTACGCTATTCGTGCAGCTTTTTTTCATGCCGGTTGTTACAGCGTCAACGAAGGCATTTCCCGTGATGGCGAGGACCGTGCCAAAGACCAAGATAAGCCCTATGACCGTCGTTTTAAGCTTGTGAAGAAAAATATTTCTAAAGGCGATTTTTAATGTGATCAAAGGATGTTCCTCCCTTTCCCGCGACTAGTGAGTGGAACCAGAACCATTGGAATTATCAACAATCATACCGTCATGAAGTCTTATGACACGCCGAGCTTGGCGGATGATAGCTCCGTCATGAGTCGAAAAGAGAAAGGTGGTTTGTTCCGTCTCATTAATGGATTTCATGAGGTCAATAATGCTTTGCCCCGTTTTTGAGTCGAGATTTGCCGTAGGCTCATCGGCAAGGACTATTTTGGGTTTGGTTACAAGAGCGCGAGCAATAGCGACTCTTTGACGCTGTCCTCCCGAAAGTTCGTTGGGCCTATGCTTGACGTGATTTAAAAGACCCACCTTCTCGACAAAATGAAACACCCGATCGCGCCGTTCTTGCTTGG
>CAILAO010000097.1 GCA_903832105.1 uncultured Pseudomonadota bacterium
ATGCTCTTATCTGAGATTAAGCCACTTCGATTTGGTAAGCGGAAGTTGTGCAGTGTAAGCAATAAATCTTACTACTTACATGACTCTTATCGGATCGGAGCAATTCGACTTTAGTTTGGAATGAAACCAAATCAGGACCAGTTGGCATAGTTCTTATCGGAGATTGTCGAAAAGACATTTATTTTCAATTATATAAAATGCATGGAAAACGTCTGAGATTGAGCGGTCCATTCTATTCAATCAAATATTTCAACTGGCGAAATTTTCAGAGGTGATAGAAGACAAACCCTCTGAATAAAGCATTTCTCCAAGCCTTTCACTTAGATATTCAGTGATTGCTGACCACCATCGCAAACTCAGTCGAATGGACCGGGATGCTAGCGTTTCAATTTTCTTCCAGAGAGAAACTAAGGATCGTTTTCTCGCATAGGAAGAAAGCGACCAAGCCATTGCGTCGAGATGCATTAGTTGATGTGAGGGGGAAGGAAGGTCAGAAAGTGCGATCATCTCACTCACAAAGCGGTCCGCGCATATTTCTTCGTTTTTGCATAAGGAAAGTTCAGAAAAATTACCTAGGCCCATAATTCCTGCTCGATAAGTTTCACTATAAATGGTCTTTGCTATAGATTCTCTTTTATGACGCAATATAGCCAAAAAATATTCTGCGCCATATTGGTTCTCTGGATATTTGGCTGTTTGTGCTAAAAAGCGGGCATTTGCTGCAATGATGTCAAGAGGTGGATATTTAGAGAGTTCTCTTTTGATTTTTTGTTCGCTTTCCCATGACAGTGGGCCAAAATATCCATGAATGGACTTAATGAGTTGCCACTTATTTTCTCCACTCAAAAGCTCACGATCAAACCTTCGTGCCATCCGTTCAATTGCGCTGCGAGCCCATTCCGGTCTGCGATGTCCCTTACAAAAGTCTTCGGGAGAATAACCTCCCAACGCAGGGCGAGGTGAGTGGTTACGAAGCTGGGTAAATATTTCCACTACGGTCTCTGCAATTGAATAGGCAATCTGATCTGGAGTAGTCCCCGTTATGTTAATATCTCCCACGAAACGTTCGAAAATAGAAAAATTCCCCTCTATAATCCCATTGGTTTTAGGATTTCCTGGAAATGTCCTGACGACGACGATTCCGTGACGCCTACAAAAGCTGAAGACCTCGCTGACATTGCTGTCTGGCAAACGGTTATCGATTAAAATACCTATAGGATAATTTGAAGTGTGATGATCAGATGACCTAAGTGAAGAGAGAAACGTTTCTGCGGATTCGGCTCGTCCAATATGTGATCCTACAAGTAAAGTGGTATTTTGATCGGCGAAAGCGTACCACGTAAACTTCGACTCTTCGCCATTAACTCTGATTTTCATGGTCTTGCCATCCCCCTCCCAAAGAGCATGTGGAGCAAATGGTCTTTTTGCCTGAGCTCCATGATTTTTGATGGAAGGACCACGAGGTGTGTGAAATCCTAAATTGATGAGCGTCTGCCTCATCTCATCACGGGATAACCGGAAGGACGGTTGTTTTCTACCAAAATGGATCAAAAAATGATCCAAGGTCCGTCGATGCCATGGTGAAGCCTCTTGCCAAACACTCATAACGACTTTTGTCTTTTCATCCAGAGCTTCTCTTTCAAGAATAATAGGACAAGCATCTTTAAAGCCCTTTAAAGTCTCGATGCTGATTCCAGTAAGCTCATTAATTTTAGAATAGGAATAACCCCTCTCATGAGAGTCAATTATAAGTCTTTTAAACCAGCCCATATATGAGCTGCGAATGGAATTCTCTTGGATGGCTTGAGCCTTCTGTATTAAAAAAGAAATCATAAAAATTGCTAGATTGCGCGTAGAATCTGGTGCGTCTTCTGGATTTTTTAAAGAATCTATTGATAATGGACGGCTAAGTCTTTGAGCTAATTGCTGACGATTACGCCATTCACTCATTAACGGTACATCAAGTTTTCGAGCTAGGTCAGATATCTCCTTTGTGCCATGCTCTTCATGAATAATTTTTGCCAAGGCCACGATTGAGACCTTGTCTATGGGAGATATTTCACGTAGCATCAAATTCATATCATTTTTGTTTTTGCCCCCATATGCGATGGCTGTCGCGATGGGGGCTCAAATTTTTAAACACTAGGCTTTCTTAGCTCATTTAACAATGTTGCCATCGTTTCTGCAATCAAACTTTGTTGTTTTGTAATTTCTGAAGTCCCACCGTACCATCTTTCAGCACCCGGAAAATATCTGTCGGCAGGGACATGCGCACTGCCAAGACCCTGGTGAGGACGGCGAAAATTATAAAACCCGACCCAGGAAGCTACTTCTTTTTCAAAATGTTGCAGTGATGAAAAACTCATCGTCAATAAGACTTCTTTTTCAAATTGTTGATTTAAGTTTTCAATTTTTCCATTTACGTTTGGAGTCTTCGCTATATGCTGATCTATACCAAAGTCCTCAAAAAGCCGCGTTATCTGGGAAATACCCCGCCAGGAATAAAACGCGCTTCCACCATCAGTCATGACACATTCTGGTTTCCCGTGACGCCTCACAGCATCATCGAAACACTCAATAACGGCGTCAAGTTTTTCGCCGTCAGCGATGGCAAAGTTAACAATGAACCTTGAAAAGTCGTCTTGGATGAAAAGAAGAAAAACCTTACAGTTATTGATGTACTGATGCTTAAAATCCATGTGCCATAAATAATTCCTCCTAACAGCCTCAAACAGCTCTTCTTCCCCTTTGATGCGAGGTGACCTCGTGAAAGGAGGAACCCACCCATTTGCCTCCATAACTTTTCTAATGCTGTTTACTCCCATGGAAAGACCATAATGCCGCCGCAAGAAATCTCGCATTTGCATTGGCCCCATCCCAGGGTGCTGCTTCATTAGCTCAAGAACCGGAGCATATCGAACGGGTATCCGCGGCTTTCTTTCGATCTCTCGCTCTCTATTCCTAAGAAGCCGCGCAATTGTGTCGAATGATACTTTATATTCTTCATGCACGAGTTTAGAACCGTAGCGATCAACAAGACTCACGATTAACTTCTTCTCTGAAGTTGTGTATTTTCTTCGAGGTTTTCCTGATCTTCGCTCCAAAAGCAAGAAGAGTTCCTTTCCTTCGGAACTTGTTTCAAGCTCCTTTTTCTTTTCGTCATCTGCTGGAATCGTGCCTTTAGGTTGATATGTTTTAGGTAGCTTATCAGAAGCTACGGCATCCCATTTCTCATTTCTCCATCGCATAATAGACGTCTTTGGAAGGCCAAGCTCTCGGCTAAGGAGCCTTAGAGGTGTTTTTTTTGCTAGTGCTGCTATTTCTGGTCTAAAAAACACCGTATGGGAGAGTTTTGATTTTCCTGGTAATCTACACTCGGCGAGTCTTTTCTTTAGATCTATAATATGGTCTTTTTCCTTACGCCAACGCTCGATGGTTTTCGTCGGCATCCCGATAACTTCACTTATTTCATTATCGTTGAGTAAAAAGAATGCCTCTTCCAAGGCTTTACGCACAAGCTGATCAATACACAGCCAGTGATCGTCTGAACGAAGTCCTATCATGCGACGACGAAGACTAGTAATCCGCTGTTTTATTTCACAAATTTGCTCCTTTTTATTCACAGTCATTCTCCCTTCATTAAGAATGACCGCTTACCAAAAGGAACCACTTGGTTAGGGCTTAATTTTCAGATAAAAGCA
>CAILAO010000098.1 GCA_903832105.1 uncultured Pseudomonadota bacterium
AACACCCTCAATTGGATAATTCGCTATGAAAGCTAATTTTTATTCACTTTTTCTCCTCCCTCTATTGGCAACGGCTTCAACGCCTGTCCCTTCCCCGATCCCTTATACACGGTATACACTCGACAACGGGCTGACCCTGATCGTCCATGAAGACCACAAGGCTCCCATTGTGGCGGTGAACGTATGGTATCACGTGGGTTCAAAAAATGAAAAACCTGGCCGTACCGGTCTTGCGCATCTTTTCGAGCACTTGATGTTTAACGGAAGCGAACATTTTAAGGATGAATGGTTTCGGTCCACGGAAAAGGTCGGCGCAACAGACTTGAATGGTACCACGAGTGATGATCGCACGAATTATTTTCAAAATGTCCCGAAAGACGCACTCGATTATATGTTGTGGCTGGAATCGGATCGCATGGGCCATTTTTTAGGTGTTTTAACCAAAGAGAAGCTTGATGAACAGCGTGGGGTCGTGCAGAATGAGAAGCGCCAGGGCGACAATCAGCCGTATCGCGTCGCTTGGAAACTCATTACGGAAAACGTCTGGCCCAAGGGGCATCCCTATTCTTGGGAAGTTATCGGTTCCATGGAGGATCTTAGCGCCACAACGCTCGATGATGCAAAGACCTGGTTCAGAACCTACTATGGCGCGGCTAACGCGACGTTGGTCATTGCCGGAGATGTCACAGCGGCGGAGGTTCTCCAAAAAGTAAAACGCACCTTTGGTAACATTCCGGCCGGACCGCCGCTGGTCCGTCAATCCGCGTGGATTTCTAAGCGCACGGGCACACACCGTCAGCGCGCACATGACCAAGTGCCTGCAGCTCGTATTTACAAAGTGTGGAATATTCCCGGATATGGTAATCAGACCGCGACGCATCTGGATATGGCCGCATCGATATTGGGTGACGGACAAAATTCGCGTTTGTATCAGCGCCTTGTCTGCGTGGACAAAATCGCGACAGATGTCTCCGTTGCCGCGCACCAGAGCGAAATCGCAGGTCTCTTTTTCATTGTCGCAACAGCACAGGATGATCGCCATATTCCTCAGATCAACGCGGCGATTGATGAAGAGCTTTCGCGTTTTCTAAATGATGGCCCCCGGCGCGAGGAGATGGCGCGCGTCAAGACACAAGCCGACGCGGATTTTATTCGCAGCCTCGAACGGATCGGCGGCTTCGGCGGCAAGTCTGATATACTCGCCATGAACAGTGTCTACCTCAATGACCCCAGCTATTTTCTCATCCGCCAGGACGATATCCAAGCGGCACGTTCCTCTCAGATTCGAGAAGCCGCAAAGACGTGGCTATCGGATGGTGAATATCAATTGACCATTGACCCTTATCCTAAATTTCACGGTGAAACCAATACGATGGACCGGACTCACGTGTCGGTCCCGTACTTGAAACCACAAGCGCACTTCCCAACCATTAGCCACGCCAAACTGCGTAATGGCCTTCATGTTGTACTCGCACCGCGCGCAGGCGTCCCCATGGTCAAGATGTCCTTAATCGCGCCGCGTGGCTTTACTTCAGACCCTATGGGTAGCGCTGGAACCGCGCGTCTGACCATGAATGTGTTGACCGAGAGCACGCGCCATCATTCGGCAGAACGACTCGCTACGCGATTGGCACTACTCGGTGCTTCGATCTCTGCTTCTGCCGCTATGGAAAACTCGTCTGTTTCGCTCAGTGCCTTGAAAAAAAATCTGGATGATTCGCTCGCTTATTATTATTCCGTCATTGCAGAGCCTGGCTTTGCCGATATTGACTTCCAGCGTTTACAAGCCAAGCAGACCGCGGATATCCGTAGAGAAACGCGCGAACCGATGTCGATGGCGATGCGCCTGATGCCCGTTGTCCTCTACGGCCCGCAGTCGGCTTACGGACGTCCTTTATCTGGCAATGGTTTCGAAAGGGATATTTCCGTCTTGAAGCGTGAGGCCTGTGTGCAATTCTATCACCAGACCTTCACCCCCTCCACGTCAACGCTCCTCGTGACCGGCGATTTCACCCGTGAAGAAATGTTGGTTAAGCTGGAGCGTTCGCTGGGACACTGGAAAGTAACCACGCCTCATGCCATACCGCAGCCAGCGACCTACCCAACCTATCGGCCCACATTGCCTCCCTCTATCACACTCGTGGATAAACCAGGCGCGGTTCAAAGTGTCATCGTGGCCGCCAATCTCGCGCCACCACGTGATATGAATTCACACCTAGCCAGCGAACTGATGAATCAGGTTCTGGGCGGCTCTTTCACCTCGCGTATCAACATGAATCTGCGAGAAGAAAAACACTGGACGTATGGTGCGCGCTCAGCAATTGTTTCTTCACTTGCCGTGCGTCCGTTCTACGTTGCAACACAAGTGCAAACCGATAAAACACTGGAAACCATGCAAGAAATTGCAAAGGAGATCAACGACATCTTTCACGAAAGACCCATCTCTGATGGTGAGTTCCAGCAGGTTCGCAATGCCCAAGCGCTACGCCTTTCCGGCAAATGGGAAACCCTGGATCATGTGATGGATTCGCTTGCTGAATTAGTGCTCTTCCGTTTACCGGATGACTATTTTCAGATGGCGGCACAACGTGCAGGCTCCGTGACCTGCCTTGAATCTCGTCAGGCCGCTATTAGCATTATTCAACCGAAGAATCTGTCATGGATTATCGTAGGGGATCGCGCAAAAATTGAGGCCTGTATCAAAGCAGCGGGGCTCGGAGAAATTCGTCTTCTAGAAGACTGTCAATAAGTGTCTTCTCTTTTTTCAAAAGGTGCCCCTTCTGGGGCATCTTTTTCCATTTTAACTGATTCTTGTTTAGATCGTTACATCTTTTATCACAACCTGTTGATAACCTGTTGATTAAATGATGATTCTTTTCCATTGTTTTGCACCCGTAGATATGGTTTAACTATATCAATCTCTTTAAGCGATATTCGCGGAGATTAAAAGCGTTTCGACCTTTCAATTTTTTGGCGGAATTTAAAAACATGAATAATGATTTAGTGTTGTGGCAGCAGGCTATTGAGCATTTAAAAAGTGTTATTAAGAGCAAAGATCTTTTTGAACGCTGGATAGAAATTATTAAACCAATAGCCATTCGGGAAAATTGTTTTTATCTGTCAGTGGAAAATGATTTTTATCAAGATTGGTTGGATAAAAATTACAAGAGTCTCATCCTGACGGCGCTACAGGCCTCCGGGGCACCCATGGAGCTAAAAATCAAGTTTGAGGTGGTGCGCCCGTGCGATAGCGTTTCGTCAATGGATCAACGGACGATCGAACCCGAACCGCCCCAAAAGAGGCCACGCCAGAAGAGCACGATTTTGGCTAGTCCTTTAAATCCAATTTTTACCTTTGAAAATTTCGTCACCGGACCGGCCAATAATTTCGCCCATGCTGCGGCACTGGGTGCGTCACAAGCTCCAGGTCGCGCCTACAATCCGTTATTTATTCATGGACAGACCGGTATTGGCAAAACACATCTCATGCAGGCCGTTGGACATAGTATCCTTAAAAAACCCGGCATGTCTGTTTGTTATGTCTCCTCTGAAACGCTTTTGAATGAATATATCGATGCGTTGCAGAAGCGAACGATTGTGGATTATCGCAATCGCTATCGTCGGGCAGATGTCCTGCTGGTCGATGATATTCAATTTCTGGGAGGAAAAGACAGCATTCAGGAGGAGTTTTTCCATACCTTCAATGCGCTGTTTGATTCGCATAAGCAAATCATTATGACCAGCGATGTCGCACCCCAGAAATTAAAAAGCCTTGAACCCCGATTAGTTTCTCGTTTTGAATGGGGGATGGTAACAGAAATTGAGTGCCCTGATTTCGAAACACGCTTAGCCATCCTCCGTTATAAACTATCCTTGACCCATGTTAAGCTTCCGGGTGACGTATTGACTTTTATTGCCGATAATATTAAGTCGAACGTGCGTAGTTTAGAGGGTGCGCTCAAACGAACTATTGCCTTTGCCGATTTGAACAGTACCCTTATATTAACGACTGATATGCTTCGCACGTTATTAAAAGATCAGTTAAGTAACGAGCGACAAAAAGATATCACGCCGGATGAAATTCAGCGTATCGTTGTTGATTATTTTGATTTACGCATGGCGGATATGTCGAGTAAGAAACGGACTCGCATGTTGGCGGCTCCACGTCAAATTGCGATGTTTCTTTGTCGTAAACTCACCATGTTATCGTTACCTGAGATTGCACAATCGTTCGGTAAAACCCATGCGACAGTTGTTCATGCGTGTAAGACAATTCAAGATCGCTTACAAATTGAAAGTGAATTGCGCAATTCCGTTAAACATCTTGTTCATCTACTCGGTCGCGATTCATCTTTTATTAATCTTTAACCCATAAATTAGGTGTTCAAAAGATGTTCAAATCCTGTTTATTGTTTATTGCTAAATCCCCTGTTATGAACATTCTTTTATTTAGCCTTTCAATTCATCTTCACTCATGATCATCTTATGAACACCCTAACACGCTCTGTACTGAATCTCCAATACCTTTATTTCAAGGCAGTTATGAGGTTATCATCAGTTTTTAGCCCCTCTAATATTACTACTATTGATACTTTACATTAATATATAATATCAGCTATAATTCCCGTTTTGAAAATTTTTGTTTTCATCAAAGGAGCATCTGTAATGAAATTCACAGTTATACGTTCTAAGTTTCTTGAAGGATTACTCACGGTTCAAAATGTTGTGTCTTCAAAAGGAACGCTTCAGATACTTTCAAATGCATTGATTCATGTAGAAAATAATCAGATGGTTATTACAACGACCGATTTGGATATTTCCATGCGGTGTGTGATACCGTGTGAAGTAGAAAAGCCTGGTAGTACGACGCTTCCCATACGCCGTGTCGTCAGCATGATGAAAGAATTGAATGAAGGAAATGTGACCATCCAGGTGGCGGAAGACGACGAAGCAAAATTTCAGAGTGGTTCTTCGTTTTTCAGAATTATTGGTTTGCCGACGCGTGATTTTCCACCGATTCCAGCGACTGAGGGAAAATTCTGCTATC
>CAILAO010000099.1 GCA_903832105.1 uncultured Pseudomonadota bacterium
ATGAATGGCGAAAGTTTTTTATAGAACAATTTGATAAACTATGGAATAGCGCGAAAGAAATTGAACTAAAAGAATGGAGAGATAAATGAAATTACCATTTTTTGTTAAACGATCTTTTAGGATAATTGCCCATCGTGGAGCATCTGCTTATGCTCCAGAAAATACGATGTCATCTTTTCAATTAGCGTTAGATATGGGCATAAGAGAAATAGAATTAGATACTCAACTTTCTTTAGATAGAGAAGTTGTTATATGTCATGGTTTGTCTTTAGATAAATATGGTTATGATGGATACGTTGAAGATATGAATTGGAATGAACTATCAGTGTTAGATATGGGTACTTGGTTTTCGCCATTTTTATTTCATTCAGAAAAAATGCTAAGACTTCAAGATTTATTTTCTAAATATGGTAAAGAATTTACATATCATATAGAAATAAAAGGAAAGTCGGAAAAACTTCCTAACTATGTTTGTAAAATCATAAATGATTTTAATTTTCAAGAAAATGTTGTTATTACTTGTTTTTCATTTGAAACTTTACAACAAGTAAAAATGCTTGCGCCATACCTAAAATTAGGTTGGTTAATACAGTCTATAGATGATGACGTTCTTTTTGATGCACAAAAGTTAGGTTTGTTTCAGATTTGCCCGCGAGCAAATCTGCTTAATACAGGATCACTCTCTAAGGCTCATTCTGTAGTTTCAGAAGTAAGGGCATGGGGTATAAATGGAAAACGAGAAGAAGTTTTTGAATTGATAGATACAACGATAAGTTCGGGTTGCGATGGTACTACTATCAATTGGCCTGATTGGATTAAGCATGAACCATAATATGATCAGGAGTTTATCGAAAGGCCGTCTACCGAAATTGACGATAGCGCGTGTGTTAAGTCTCATTCTGGAACGGCGTCAACGAATAGGCAGCGAATCCACGAATGTTTTCCGCCACGAGGTTAATGGATTTGCTATAATTACAGGCGGTGAACGATGATACATACAACGGTGCAGGTTCCATTTGAGTCGCTAATCGAATCGATCTCTCGGCTCGGCCTGGAAGAGAAACGACACAATGATGATTGTTGAGGTGATGGTGTGAACGTCTCTCTACCACAAATTAGTCATGATGACCAGACCGGATTTGAATCCTTAGTTCGGCTATGGGCACAAACAAAAGATTATTTTCTTGAAGACATTGACATTGATATGAGCGCCACCAGCCGGTTTGATGCGGATATGTGCGCTCCATTCGGAGCAATTCTGCATCGTTTGAGCCAGAACCTGAATACCATCAAATTCCACAATGTCGGCTCCAATATAGAAAAAATTCTGTCCAAAAACGGCTTCTTCAGCCATTATGGCCGGGTAAAAATCCCTGATGTATGGGGCACAACCATACCCTACCAGCGTTTTGATATAAAAGACGATCGTTATTTTGCAGGGTATATTGAGACTGAATTCGTACACCGTACAGAAATGCCGATCATGACGCCGGGGCTGTTA
>CAILAO010000100.1 GCA_903832105.1 uncultured Pseudomonadota bacterium
GAGGGCCGGGAAGACATCCCTTGGTCAAAGATGTTCTGTGTCACAACACTGGCACGATTTTGTCAACCCAGTTCAGAACTGGCCATCGCCGAAGGCTGGTATGAGAAAACAGCCCTTGAAGACATACTCGGCATCCCGCCTGAGAAAATAGACGACAATCGTCTATACAGAACCCTGGATAAACTGCTTGGCCACAAAGACGAGATCTCAAAACATCTTCAAGACCGCTACGCCGAATGGTTTGGATCAGACTTTGACTTTTTGTTCTACGACATCACAAGCACCTACTTTGAAGGGCAATGTTCCAAAAACCCCCAGGCTAAACGCGGCTATAGCCGGGACAATCGCCCCGACTGCAAACAAGTCTGCATCGGACTTGTTGTTAATCGTGACGGCCTTCCCGTGGGATATGAAGTCTTCGACGGCAACCGCCGTGACGTAACCACTCTTGAAGAGATGGTCGAGCTTATGGAGACCAAATACGGCAAAGCCAAACGGACCTGGGTACTGGATAGAGGCTTCGTCAGTGAAGAGAATCTTGAATTTTTGCGCCAGCGCGGCGCCACCTACATCGTCGGGACGATGAGGAGTCTGCTCAAAGACTTTAAATCTAATATCGATGCAAACGACTGGACCTTGATCCAATCCGGGATTGAGGTCAAGATCGTCCGGCATCCTGAGTTCGGAGAAGAAAAATTCATCTTGTGTCGCAGCGAAGGCAGAAAGCAAAAGGAACGCGCGATGCTTGAGCGTCAAGTTACACGCCTGGAAGATCAGCTCAAAAAAATCGCCTCCGGTATCAAAAAAAGGCCGATTGAAAAACACCTCACAAATCGAAAGACGAATCGGCCGGTGGATGGGGCGTAATCCCAAAGCGGAAGTTCTGTTCGATGTTGAACTCGTGCGTGATGCCCAGGGACAACTCATCGATTTAAAAATCGAGCGCCACAAGAACCGAACCGAATGGGCCGAGCAAGCCAACGGTTGTTACATTCTACGAACGAACCTCACCGAGGAAAACCCGGCCGCTCTCTGGAAGGCCTATATGCATCTGGTTCAAGCGGAGAAAGCCTTCCGAATGGAAAAAAGCGATCTGGGAATGCGCCCAGTATTCCACCAAACGGAAAAAAGAGTCCAATCCCATATCTTCGTATGCTTTTTGGCTCTGGCCATGTACAAATGCCTTGAGCTTTGGATGGTGAAATCCGGACTCGGCGCAAGCCCCGCAAAACTACTGGAAGAATTCCGGGAGATTCGCTCGATGGACGTGATTCTTCCGGTTAAAGATCGTCACCCCGTGCGTTTACGCTTGGTTGCAAAACCTGATGATCACATCCGGGTTCTATTACAAAAACTTGGACTTAAAGTTCCAAACCGGCCAAAAAACGTGGAAAATGTAGTGGAGAATTTAGCGCACTAATTCTTGTAAGTGCTTGGAAACAATCAGGGTTTATTTTTGAACTGGGGAAGTTGGGCTAGCTGCCAGATCCCTCGACTTCGCTGCGCTTCGCTCGGGATGACATGAGGCGCCCTAAAAATATTGATCTAATAAAGAATATTAATTGGCTTGTTGCGGGGGAAGTGTTACTAAATTAGTCTTTTCGTTTCCCGCTGATGAATTCAGACACCATTTTCTTGGCGTGAGTGTCGGAATATTGTTTTTGTGGGTGCTTCATAAGATACGCAGAAACAGAAAATATCGGGCCTTTTAGCTTGCGCTCCCGAGCAA
>CAILAO010000101.1 GCA_903832105.1 uncultured Pseudomonadota bacterium
CTGAATGGCACTGGGTTAACGTATACGTCCTCATAGACATAGACTTGAAACTTGAGACTTTAACGTGATCTCTTTCTTGAAACGTTGAGCTTTTTCGCTAAAACTTCTACGAGAGATACGACGAAGTGTGGCTGATCAAGTAAAAGTTTTCCGAAAGAGATCACGTTTAAGTTATAAGTCGAAGATTAAGATAAAACCTAGGATTGACAAAGCTTTCAAGCCAATTGAGTACACGCTCTGGCTTTTTAGACAGAATTTATAGTAGCGCGTGATTAATTCCGATGCCAAGTGTGTGCCTCTGAGAGCTGCTTTTTTCGACAAAGCCACTTTCAAAACGGTAATCACCCGTAATCGATGTAGAATAGCCTTTGGCAACCGATTTGACGCGAGTTCCAAAAAAGTGGCGATAAGCAACATAACCTAGCATCAGGTGCTCAGTGCGGTTGCTTTCGCTAAAAACAGTCTTTTCTTGCCGGTAACCGCATCGGATTTCGAGTTGTCTCTGATCATCAATTTCCCGCTTTTTAGCGGCCTGAATTGAATTTGATTCAATGAGCACATCTGTTGTCTCCTTGGTACCGAGAGTCTTTTCGACTGCGAGTGAGTCTTCATCCACTTTGTCTTTGTGGACTAAATATGCACCGAAAAGATCCACGGTATCATGGGTTGCCTTTCGAAAAAGAAAGTTTCGCCCTACTTTACCACTGATTTTAGTGTTAGGTGTTGCATCGTATGCAAGAGTGTACGCGCCGCCAGTGATATCGGTTTTTTCGTTAGAGTCGACAACGATCTGTCTTTCAGCCATCCCCTCAATAGTGCTTGTTAATCGTTCTGTGTGACCGATGATAAAACCTGCTGCTATGCCGTACAAAATGGAGACTTGTGCGCTGCTGAAACGGGCAGCAGATGTTCTTAGATAAAACTGGATAGCTTTGGAAAGTGTGAATGTGTCGAGAAGTATTACCCCAACGCGTCGATAGGTTGTTTCTTCTGATTTGGAAGAAAGCCAAAGCGTGAAGGGCTGCGAAGTTTGGCCACTATATCGACCGTAGTTAGCATAGAGCGTTAGCATATGAGACTGAAGACTAAAGTCCTTTTGACCAAAGATCGTAGCCCCGACGTCAGTAGCATGACCATCCTTTTTTAAGGAACGATTATGCTCAATAGAAACACCTTCGCTTAGGAGTGCGGTCGACCACTCGGTCTTATGAAGAGCCTTGCCGCCACCAGAAATGCGAAAATCAGTATCTCTTGTTGATTCTTGTCCCTCAAGCTTGGTTTCACTCCAGACGTTCTCCTCGCGAGCAGAGAAGGAAACCTCGTTTGTCGACTGTTGGGCGAAAAGCTGGACAGAAAAAAAACTTCCAATGACGAGAGAAAGACCTGCTTTCAAAGAAAAGGACCACAGAAATTTCAGAGGGCCAGCGTCACAGGTTCCTACCATGCGTGGGTCCTTTGCCAGTCGGTTCATAAGGTCTTTCTTTGGTGCATTTAAAGCTTTCTTTTTCTCTTAATAAGGCCTTCCAAGAACCAAGCTGATCCTTGACTCCACGGTGATACTGGATGGCAAGAATTGCCTTATGAGTGGCTAGTGCCAGGTTCATGAATCCAGCTAATTTTAATACTATACCAAGGATTCTGAGTTTTGCCGCTATGATTTTGGCGCAACAATTATTGGGGCTAAACAAGTGAATGAATATGGCATTCAATCGGCTTCCGGTCACAAGATTTCGCAGCGGATGAGCAAAAGGATCGTGGTCGAGTTTCTGCCATGCAAGAACGGCATATTTTCCGTACTCGTATTGTCTTTGATACCACTTTTCGTAACTTCCAATGTGGGAGTGATGAATGGCTGAAGCTTCCGGGCTAAAAACGAACTGGGCGCCTGCTCGCTCCAGTCTCATACCCAATTCTCTGTCTTCATCAAGTCTAAAACTGAAATCAAACCCACCGACTTTGCTATAGAGACTTTTTGGGAAAGAGACATTTTGTGTTACAAATGCTGAAGCAGAGGGCTCTTGACCGGCTTCTAGCCGTTCATGGAACTTTAGCATATGTTCAGTTCTAAGAGCCTCGTAAAGAGGTTCCTTTGTCCAATGGCGCTCGGGTACGACTTTTCCGATCACGACAGTGCATCCGAGAAACTTTCGAGAGGCAGAGAGATGTCCTTTTAGAAAATCTGGTGATAGTTCCATATCATCGTCAACGACGACGATGTGAGAGCCATGACTCTGTTCGATCGCTCGATGTCTCGCGATGGATTGGCCGCTGTTTTTTTGACAGAAATATGTAAGTGCGAAGAGATTGTTCCTTTTCCACACCTCAAGAGTAGCAATGGTTTCTCTGTCGTTAAGTTCATCAACGCAAACGATAAGCTCCCAATCGTTCCTAGGAAGACTTTGATGGGCCAAGCTATCGAGCAGTTGATTGAGCTGCTCCGGGCGTCTATAAGTAGCGACAACAAGTGACAATTCGATTTTCTGATTAGTAAACGCGATCATAACGGAAAAATGACTTACCTTAAATAGACCCCGCTGAAAATTTTTCAGCAGAATCTAACCAACTTGACTGTAAAAGAAATAGCCACAATCTACTAATGATACGACAACTACGGCCTCCAATACTAGAGATAACACGCTAAAAAGATATAGTATTTAGGTTCGGGAACGGCGGCAAGGGATTTGCAGGGAGTTAGTTGGATTTTGAAGTGGCGATCCTCTTACTGGGATGGTGGTATATGCGAAGCTCTGCAATATGGACTGTGGTTTTCGGAGTCGTTGTTTTTCTAACAGCATGCATCGACGGGCAAAATCCTTCGGTTAGCAACCGACTATCGATGAGGTATTCCAAGCAGGGAATGTTTTTTGCCCTGGAGCCCGCTTCTGGATTGAACGCTTCGGCTTGGATCGCGGTCGATAATTTAAAAACCGCGAAGGTTGCTTTATGCAAGGGAAAACCTGAGGGATGTAAAGTAAGTTTGACTGAAGACATTAGGTTTAACCTTCCTCCCGAAGGGAAAAAGAAAGATAGTTACTTTTTTAAGAGCGCAAGCAAAATGCCATTAGCAGTTGGTGACTACACTATTTTAGGATTTGATAACGGTAATAATCTCCTTGATAGTCAGGGTATTCATATCTCTGAGGATATTGGTGGATCTGGTTTAACAAATGAACAAGACATCGACCTTAAACAGTCTGATGGCGGTTCGGTCAAACTTTCAAGACTGTTTGAAGGAGAATATTTTATAATTGATTTTTCGGGAGCAAGTTGCAGCGCTTGTGTGTCTCTTGCTACCTCTAGTAACGATGATGAGGATTTTAAAGCGCTTTTTACAGGTAAAAAGTGCAGTTTTGCGGCGCTAATTTCAGAGAGAGATCTTAAAGATTGGAACGATGCGATTGGCGGTCAAAATAGCTTCGTCGGGCAGCGTTCGTATGGTCTTTCAATGGGTCACGCGGATGCGGGAAAGCTTTTCGGTATTGACGTTGCAGCTATTCCGACGGTTTTTATGATTGATCGTAATGGCAAGGTTGTCGACTCCAAAGAGGGTGAGCTTCCCGATAAGGCCTCTACACTTTGCGGTAGTTCTGGCTCCTCTACCGGTTTAGAAGATGATAGCGGGAGTGGTGATGATATTAGCAGTGGTATGAATCCAGTAGGTGAACTGCCCGGTGGAGACTGCGGTCCGTCCTCTGGTGGTGGCTGAGGTGGGTAACCCTGATCTGCGCGTGACGCAGAGCAATTCGATTATTTCTAATACGTTTAATGACTATAATACCCTGCGTTTCTCACCAGAGCGCAGGGTTAATTTTTCCCGATCCATCGCTTCAAGAAGCATAATTGTAAGCTTCCGTCCAACACCAATGTGATCTCTAATATCGCCCGCAGTAACTTCCCCCCTTTGTTTTATAAAAGTAAGGATTTTTCCCGCAGTCTCGTCAAAAAGACTTCGACTCATGATATGATCCTCTCCCAATCGCACCAATTTTTTTTCTTGAAAATAGCGATCTAGGAATAATCGGCTGGGACCCTTTAAGATTCCCAGACTATCTATTGAATGAGACAAAAGCTCCTTTGAGTTGGCGACTTCGTCAAGTTTCTTTTTGAGCACTGAATCGACTTTTTCAAAACGCGGCTTATGTGTTATTTTTCTAAATACTGATCCACTCTGCACAACCTGTTTCTGTCCAATTAAAACGCCAGCGAGATAACCAGTCACATCCAGTGGTATTTTTAGGGTTTCAGAAAGGCTTTGCTGTGTTAGTCCCTCAGTCTCCGGACTCTTTAAGTGAAATTGATCCAGAGCATCAATGAGACGTTTCGAAAGACCTTCCAAGGTTTTTTTTTCAGCAATCCAGCCTGGCCCCACTATATAACGATCTTTGTCTTGATCTATCAGTTGCCTAAGCGCATCGAGTGAGAACGTGGTTTCCCGCACGATTCGGTCTTGCTCGACCCAGGCATGTTTTTTTAGATTAACTCCTAAATATTCCGAAAGAGTGAACGCCGAAATCCCCTTTAGCTGGGCCAAAGCTTTAATTAAGCCTTTTTGGGGCATGTTGTCAGCAACACGTCCGCCGGCAACGATGCGATCTGCACCTGGACTTAAGACCAGCATGTGATCGCCAAAACGCACCCAACGTGGAACACTGAGATGAATTCTTAAAAAACAGCACCCATCTTCGACTTGTCCAGCAAAGACCATTTTACCCGATGTTTTGATTCCGCCATGAATGACGAGGACATGACGGCTTCCTTGACGACTTAACTTCGATACCTTGACCCCCTTATTCTCGTTGAAGAGGTGAACTTTGAGATCAACATGGGATGTTAGGCTTGATTTACCGGCTAAAGAAAGCTGACACCCCTTTGAAAAATCCTCTTTTGACACATCGGAAATTTGCAGTGCGATTCGAGTTGTTGGTGATGCCGTGGAGACTTTCTTTCCATAACATTGGATCGAGCGAACGGTGGAGGTCTTTTTTATAGGGAGAATTTCAACACGCTCTTTTTCTTGAAGAGAGCCATCTCGAAGGGTGCCAGTGACGATGGTTCCCTGGCCCGGAAGAGTGAAGGCGCGATCAAGAAATAGGTAAGGTCTTCCAAGGTCAAGATTCTTTGGGAGAGTGAGAATCAGGTCATGAATAGATTTCTTCAGTTCCTCACCTCCAGATTTTGTTTCCGCTGAGAAAGTCACCGCCGGAATTTCAAACCCTAAAGCCTCAAACATTCGATATTCGGCGTCATTTTTGACTTCCGCTACACGTTCACTCGTGACAAGGTCCGTTTTTGAAATAGCAACAAGTCCGCTTTTTACTCCGAGTGTTTTTAGCGTCCAGAGATGCTCTTCACTCTGCTCCATCCATCCGTCGTCCGCAGCTACGATAAAAATAAAACCGTCAATGCCACTAACACCGGTCATCATGGTGGCTCGAAAATCTTTGTGCCCTGGAACATCCACAAATCCTACAGGTGTTCCATCCGGTCCGGTCATCCATACAAAACCAAGTTGGATGGTCATGCCACGCCTTTTTTCTTCGTCCAGACGACTTGGCTCCATGCCCGTAAGGAACCTCAACAACGAAGTTTTCCCATGATCGACGTGGCCGGCTGTTCCAAGGACATGCATGATCAGAAATCCTTCTTGGTAAAAAAATAATCAGACTTCGCGCCGTACAAATTGAATTGTATCAAAAAATTAGCACTTTTTGATCGAGATACAAGTGATTATTCTATTTGTAGGCTTGTTGGGAGCAACGGTTAAATTTGTCCCGATGGGTGACAATGATGGTCGAATAACGGTAAAATATTATTATGCTTTTTGCATCCATTCGGCTTAATGTTGGGCGGTAGCAAACTGCCAAATAGTTAGATTTTGATGAAAAAGGAACTTTTTCATCAAAATCGTATCCCGAGGGAGCCGAAGGCGACCGTCGGGATCTCGTGATGTTAATATGTTACGTCGAGATCCTTCGTCGCTAAACTCCTCAGGATAGTTTCTGGCGCATTTCGCGCCAGAAACTAGGTACTGTTTTTTAAGAGAACTACAACTGATGACTCAAAAAAATTCAGACCATGCTTTAAGCCATTCTCAAGCTTCTTTTTTTCTTGTGTTAATCGTAGAAAGAGTTGGAGAAGAGGTTATTAAGGTTGCTCGAGTCCTTACAGACCCATTGCTCTTTCTTCTAAATATAGTTCGTCAAGCCGTGAAACCGCCGTTTAGGACGCGGCTAATCTTTCAGCACCTCTACTTCATCGGAAACCAATCGATTAACATCATATTTCTGACGTCATTTTTCGTTGGGGCGGTGTTTGGCCTCGAACTTGGCGGCGTTTTCAGAATTTTTGGCGCGGAAGCAATGTTGGGAGCCGCCACGGCTAAGACTTTAACGCGAGCTCTTTCACCCTTGACGACGTCGTTTTTATTAGCGGGGCGTGGAGGTGCGGCGATTGCAGCTGAGATCGCTACCATGAAAGTGAATGAACAGGTAGAAGCCATGGAAGCCATGGCTGTTGATCCTATCCATTATCTGGTTGTACCGCGAGTTATTGCCGCAATGATAATATTGCCATTTCTATGTGGAATATTTTCATTCGTTGGAACCATAGGAGCCTTCGTTACTGGTGTTCTTATGTTTGATGTCGATCAGGGCCTCTTTTTTGAGAAGATTGCGATTATTGTTTTTCCAAAAGACATTTTCGATGGGTTGGTAAAAGCCTTCGCTTTTGGAGGAATTATGGCAACAATTGCTTGTTATTATGGAATTACGGCGACTGGTGGTGCTGAGGGAGTGGGACGAGCGACAACAAATTCTGTCGTGATGACGCTTCTAGCGACTCTTGGGTGTGACTTGGTGCTGACGTTTATTCAAACGGTCTTGTAGGGCGATTTTATAGAGGGCCTTTTGGAGCCGATTTTTTAGGCTACTTGTTGACGTTTATTCGTCGATATTTGTAGGGGGAATGTGATGATCACGTTTCAAGATGTTTCAAAATCTTTTGGAAGGCATCAGGTTTTGGATCATCTTAACCTCCACATTCCTAAGGGAAAAATCACATTTATTTTAGGAAAATCAGGTGAGGGAAAATCGGTCACGATTAAGCACATCATGGGTCTTTTGAAGTCAGATAGAGGCCGTATCATAGTGGATGGCGAGGACATCACGGATTTTACGAGAGAACAGTTCACGACATACAGGCGTAAGTTTGGAATGCTATTCCAACATGCGGCGCTTTTTGACAGTTTAACAGTTGGTGAAAACGTCTTGTTTCCCTTGCGGGAGCATACAAAGATGTCTCTTCCTGATATGCTAAAAAGAGTGGAGGAAGTGCTAACTCAGGTTGGTTTACCCCACATCCAGCATAAGTTTCCAAGTGAGTTGTCTACGGGTGAAAAAAAGAGAGTCGGTCTAGCCCGAGCTTTAGTGGCGAGACCAAAAGTGATGCTATACGATGAGCCGACGACGGGCATGGACCCGCTTGTTTCGGAAATGATTGACGAGTTGATCGTTAAACTGAACCGAGAAGAAAAAGAGATGACATCGGTTGTAATTTCTCACGACGTTAAGGCGGCTCTTGCGACCGCAGAATGTATTGTCATGCTGTACAAGGGAAAAGTTGCCTTGGATGGGCCTCCAGAGGCTTTTCGCACGACCGATGATCCGGTTGTGCGTCAGTTTTTTGCTGGAAAGGTTGAAGGCCCGATGGAATTTCTCTAGGGAGTGTCAGGATCATGAAGTCAATAGGAACAGAATTCAAAGTCGGCCTGTTTACCCTCGCTGCTGCTGTTATGATCGGTTACATGTTTTTTGTTTTGAATCCTAATTTCTTTCAAGAGAAAGAATATAAAACTTATTTCACCATTGCAAAAAATGCCTCGGGCGTTATTCCAAAAACGCACGTCAAGACAAACGGAGTGACTGTTGGAAAAGTGAAAAAAGTCGAACTTGAGACAAACTCGACTAGAATCACCATGGAAATTGAGGCTCATGTCAAGATTCCAAAAGATTCAACGATCGAGTTTCGGTCTAAGGGATTTTTAGGTGATATGTTTGTTGAGGTTATTCGTGGAGACGACACTGGAGAGTATATTTCAAATCGTGGCGAAATCCCCATGTCAGCAGCAGGTTCAGGGCTTGATGCGTTGATCGCGATTGGGACGGACATTGCGCAAGACGTTAAAAAAGTAACAAAAACTCTCGCTAATGTGCTTGGCACAAAGGAAGGAGAGCAAGACATAGCAAAGTTTGTAAAGAATCTATCGTCCATCTCGACCCAGGTCGACGAAATCCTCGCGGAAAACAGAGGAGACGTTCGGTCGGCCATATCAAATCTCCAGAAAACAGCAGCAACGTTCGGAGCGGCGTTTGGTGGCAATGAGCAGGAGAAAAAGGTTGTTGCAATGGTTGACGACCTGCGCACATTCACATCGGGGCTAAAGGAGTTAATGAGTGACTCGAATCGTCAGCGTTACGATCGCATCATAGGTAACCTTGATCAATCGCTAGAAGATGTGAAAGGGGCGACGAAAAATGTCAAGTTGATTGCCGAAAAAATAGAACGCGGTGAAGGGACAATAGGAAAACTTGTCAATGATGATAAGACGCTGACGGAAATCGAAGGTGCTGTGAAGGATATTCGGAAAGTCATTGGGCCTGCAGCGCGTCTCCAAATTGAAGTTGACGCCCATCTTGAAGGGAAGGCCGACAAGACCAATCAAACCTATTTCAATGTCGCTCTCAGGACTCGTCCGGATAAGTTTTACCTGGTCGGTTTTACTGATCGTGAGAGGGAAGTCATAACAACAGAAACCGAAACAGTGTCGGATAATCCAGCGACAGCTGACAACGGGCCGACAAGAACAACGAAAGAATCGATTAAAAAAGAGGGAGCGCTTCGATATAATGTTCAGTTCGGCAAGCGCTGGTACTTTGCGGCCCTTAGATTCGGACTGTTTGAATCTTCTGGGGGAGCTGCAACGGATCTATATCTTTTCAGAGATCGCTTTAGATTTTCATTTGAAGCGTTTAATTTTAAATCGACAGACAACCCTGCTAGACGGACAGCGCACTTTAAGTCTTATGCCAGCATACTTTTCTTTAACCACGTTTACGCCTTGGCAGGTGTTGATGACATCACAAGACTTAATAAAAACACCGGAAAAATCGATACACCAAACTATATTTATGGTGCCGGCCTCTCATTTAATGATGACGACATAAAAGCCCTTGTAGGCGCCGCCGCTCTCACGAGTTTCTAAAGAGTGATTTTGATGGCTTTGTCTTCACAAGTATCATCAGAGACGTATAAAGAATATCGATCAAAGACTATATTCGTATATTCCTTCGCAGTGACATCAATCGTGGTCTCAGCGTAAAGCTTAGCACAGTATATTTTGCTTTCTTTTTTTATTGCAGGTTCCGGATTTTCCTTTGCGGGTGCAGGTTCTGGATTTGGAGCGGGTACAGGCATCGTTCTTACAAGCTCAAACTTGACAGGTTTTTGAACTCGAACATCGTAGGAACCTTCAGGCAAGTAGTTAACTGCAAAGCGTCCAGAAACAAGAACTTTAGCTGACTTTGAGTACTCACCCTTAATGTAGATCTCAAAATCGTCGGAAAAACTGCGATTGCTTATCGGGGTAAGCATCTTTACCTCGACGGATTCGCCGCGTTTTTCAGCTTCTTCTTTTCCTTCAATAGCAATCAGCTCAACAAAGTGGGCTTTGAATTCCTCTGCGTCGAAAAACTTCTGGTCTTCTACAAAAATATCGGGAGATGCCGGAAAACTTCCCTCGAAACATCCAGTAGTTACGGTCCTTTTGCATGCGTGAATATTCATGCCTGACTGGATCTGTTTTGTGAGATCAAAGCCACTTCCAACCGAAGTTGGTGGGGTTGGTTTTTGATCATCTTCGTGTTCGAGATAACATGCTGTAAAAAGTGATGATATTGTAAACAGTACTACGGTAATTAATTTCATGCTAACCTCCTTTAAGGCTTTCTTAAAAGTAGTTCTCATTGTTCCATTGGCTGTTACTTTACTCGATGACTAAACATGAGGCAATCGTCTTTTTAATAAGATCCGAGCTTGATTCCGAACTGATCAAGCGATATGTTGCGGTCTTTGAAGCACTTTGAGGCATAAGGAATTAGAAATATGGTTCGTTTTGACGGTAGATCATCAAAGCAGATGCGACCGATTCATCTTGTCCCTCACTATACAAAGCAGGCAAACGGAAGCGTTTTGTTAGAGGTTGGCGATACGCGTGTTTTGTGCACGGTATCAGTCGAGGAAGGTGTCCCACAGTTTTTGCGGAATTCCAGTCCCCCGCAGGGTTGGTTGACGGCAGAGTATTCAATGCTTCCAGGCGCTACAAATACGAGGACAAAGCGGGAACGAACCCAGATTTCTGGAAGAACGCAAGAAATTCAAAGGCTTATTGGAAGGGCTCTGCGCGGCATTATTGATCTAAATCTTTGTCCTGATCTGACCTTTACCATAGACTGCGACGTTTTGCAGGCCGATGGAGGGACGCGCACAGCATCAATCACCGGTGGATTTGTTGCTCTCAAAATTGCTGTAGATAAACTTCTTAGAACGGGACGGCTTAAAGCGAACCCGATAAAAGACGTTGTCGCGGCGGTTTCTGTTGGGCTCAAACGAGGAGAGGTATTAGTTGATTTGAATTATCAGGAGGATAGCAGTGCCGATCTAGATATGAATGTTGTCCTTCTTCAAAGCGGAAAAATCATTGAGATTCAGGGAACCGGTGAAAAATCTGCATTCTCGAAATTCGAAGTAAATGCGGTCATCGAAGCGGCTGAGGTCGCCTTAGCTCCTGTTTTTGACCTTCAGCTTGCAGCGGTTGATGGACGAGAGGTGGAGGGGTAAAGTTTGAATGACTGAGCTTACAAAAAGCACGCTTACTGATCCCACAAAATTTGAAGACCCCGTATGGGGTGGAAATCAGCTTAAAAGAATTCCTGTTTTTTGCAGATTTTCGGATGGCGAACTGGAGGATCTGTATAATCACGGAAAGCTCGTGATAATAAAACCAGGAGTGAGTGCGGTTATTGAAGGAGAACCGACACGAGGCCTCTTCATTCTTTTGGCGGGTACTGTTTCTGTCTTTAAAAATATTGCGGGCTCCTCTGGGATGCATCGTTTGGCCTATTTAGAAGAGGGTTCGTATTTTGGTGAGTTTAGTCTTTTTGACGACGCCCCCAGATCCGCAACGGTTACGGCAGAGTCGGCATGTTATCTTTTTCAACTTGATGTTGATGAATTTTTGAAATTTCTTGATAAAAGCGGCCATGAAGCTAAAGTCCGATTTTACAAAACATGCGCCGAAGAACTAGCCAAGCGTTTTCGCCATCTCAACACGGACTACATCACGTCTCAAAAAATTCTATGGAAGTACGCCTTGAGAAAAGATGACGGAGCTGATCAAAAAGGCTAGTGTACTCAATTAGCCGGAAACCCTTCTAGCGCTTAGACTTAGTCTTTGACGTCATCTTGTTGCCTAATCATGATCTCTCTCGAAATACTTTAGCTTAGCCAGCTCACTTTGCCGTGAATTAGCTGAAGATCTCGGCGAAAAAGCTAAGGTTTGAGAGAAAAGATCACGTTTATGCCTCAAGA
>CAILAO010000102.1 GCA_903832105.1 uncultured Pseudomonadota bacterium
AGCGGGAACAATGTGACGAGTGAAGAAGTTCTTGAAGCTGCTCTTGACCTTCTCCTTAAAAAGAAAGATCCGCTGGTGACAGCCGAAAGAGCAGCGAAAAAAGAAGAGGAAGTTTCTCACCGGCTCGGGTTTCCGACTTAGCGGTTGAGAAATCTGCAAAACGGATGCGACTCAGAGTGTTTACGTCTAGAGATGTGTATTACCCTCTAAATTTGAAACGCTTCAATATTTAGGATGCTAAGGAGAGATTTTTGAGTTAAATCGAGTTTTGTATATACACGCTTAATCTTTGGAGGAGAAGCGCGATCAGGTGATGATTGTAGCAATAAAACTTCCTTGATATCGGTCAAGGTCTTTAAAAAATCATGCATCGATAAGTTTATGCCAGATGCTGTAGTTTTTCGCCGTGCGAGACTTTCAAGAAGTAGCGCAAGAAAGCAATAAAATGTATGCACCTTGATTTTCTGATCCGTCCAATGAAATGCGGGTTGCCATCGAAGAAAGTCTCGGTTATTCATATCACGAAATTTATCTTCAATAACTGATTGACCTCGATATCCTTTGATTATTTCCTCAGTGGTCCAATTGTCGCGATTAGTTAGAAAGACCTTTTTTCCGCAGTACGACGTGAGACGCTTATTGAGAACATCGTGATTGATACTATATTGAACGACTGCTTTCGGCTTGCTCCGATCAATATGTACATCGATTACCGCCTCTTTTCTTTTGTATTTCAACGAACCTGTTTTCACAAAAAGACTGTGTGCATTCAATATTTTTTCTATTCGAAACTGGATATTTTTCGGAATTATTTTATCTGAGGATTTCTCTTTTTCATTAAACGATCTTGCCTCAATCTTTATTTTCTCCATGGCTTTTGTGATATCGTCAAACAGAGCCGAGCTTTCACGACCATAATAAGAATCTGACATAGTAACAATAATGGTGCTCTTTTCGCTATAGCATGTTGCTTTGTGACATCTATATGCTTTAACACCTAAAAGATTGGGGTCTTTCAGAAGGGTGAATTTATTTCCTGGGATTTCTAAGAGTTCGGGATATTGATCTCTTTGAATAGAGGTTATGAATCCAACTTTAGAGTGGTTCAGTAAATCAAAACATTCCTCGCCGCGATTGCCATTATCGAATATTAAAGTTATTTCAGTTCCTTTTGTTTTTTGAAGAGATTCACATCGCTCGATTAGGTGCAAAATATTTTCTTTGAAAATAGACGTGTCTTGTAAATTCCCGCTATAAGTTTCGTGAAGTAGCGGAATGCCAAAATCTTTAGAAACAATCATTGCGACACCAACAATTCTTAAATCGGATCTTCTCTTTTTTGACCTACCTCTTTGCGCAATTGAATTGCGCGAATTTACACTACTAATATAGGTAGTGAAGTTTGTGGTGTCGTATAATAGCGTATCAAGGGCTATAGACTCTCGATTGACTACTTTTTCAATTAATTTCTTTTCAATAGATCTTATGTCTTCCTCTCTTATAGCATCCATAGCATCCCAAAAACGTTGACTTGAAAATACTGAAGATGGCAACTTCCATAGTCTTTGAAGAATCGTTTTTTCGTACCATTCGCCAATTTGAAGCTTACTTGAAGGCGCAATTGCTCTATTTAATGCAGCCAATAGAATGTATTGACCGATATTCGCGCCCTGGTTCCGTTTGGGAATTGTCTCATTTATAAGCTCGACTAAATTTATTTCGTTAGCGATGTTGAGAAGTGCAGCCACCGCTCCAAACTCTTTGACTTCAACTTCCTTTATAATCCCTCTTTCTGTGTTTTTAATTGAAGAAACAACATCTTCGACTTTTCCTAAATACTTCTGCCATACAATTCTAGGTTTCCCATTTACTCTCTGGGATTCTACCGCATACCAATACGGTTTTCCTTTTTTAATTTTCTTTATAATCGTAGCCATGGGGCAATACTATACTTATAAACACATTATGTCAAGATACATACAACACTATTTAGTAGGGTAATACATTTTTAAGACCGGCAAAAGCAAGGTAGTCAGTACATATAAAAAATCTTCAACGACTAAGTCGGAAACCCGAGCCGGGAAGACGATGGCGATCATGAGGAAAGTAACCCAAAATCCAACTCTGACAGCCGTTACATCCCAAAAAGAATCCGGCACAAAGTCTATTTACGTGATGGAGGAAGATGCACGTTTGTCGATCATAACGGGAATCGGTGCGAAGAACGAGGTAACCTTGAGTTTGATCATAAAATTATGTGGTGCCACGGGGGAAGACACTCGGTCGATAACATTAGACTTGCGTGTCGTGAGCACAACAAAGTCCTTGCTGTTAGGGCTCTTGGAGTCGGTTTCATGGAAAGCAAAATTCATGAGCGGACAAATCGAGAGAAAGAAGACATTGCCTATGGATAGATGGCACCTACCCACAGAGAGCGACTACTATCTTTTAATAATTTTAATTAGATAGAACCTAACATTTGGAAGATTTATGGGTTTTGACTGCTTATTTATGAATCACCTTTTTTGCCAAAGAACCCAACCATCCCTTGCCTTTTTATGACTTGACTCGGAATCTTCATTCATATCATCCTGTTATTACAGGTTATATTACCGTACCTAAAGTTTTATGAAAAGCTTCCGATAACGTTAGAGCACGATCGTTAAAGGGGGATATATGAACACTTTCTATATAAGTTTTACGATAACATTTCTCTTCATCAGTGCTATCGGACTAGCGCCTTTTGCACATGCCGAAGAATATAACTTATCTTACGGAGCACGCCTCACCGAAGCAAACGGAGCTCCGATCCTAGGTCAGGATGGAAAACTCGATCTTGAGGTCAGTTTTTATGATGCGGCAGCCGGTGGCTCACCGATCGGACCAAGTCCTATCTCGTTTCCTGGGACTATCGTCGTGGAAGGCGTCTTCCAGCTTGGCATCATCTTATCACCAACAGAATTTCATCTAGTGTTTCAAGATCCATCGACTCCAGTTTATATCGAAGTCAAAGATGTAAAAAGCGGTACTGTATTTCCAAGGCAGCGATTTTCAGTGATTCCGTTCGCGTTAAAAACTCCGATTGATAACGATACTATTGTCTATAACAGCGACGGAAAGCTCACGGTCGGATCAAGTGTCGGTACCGTCAAGCAGATCACAGCAGGAAGCGGCCTCACTGGTGGCGCTATCTCGGATTCTGGGACCATCGCAGTCGATGCCGGGACAACCGGAAATAAAATCGTGCAACTTTCTGATGGCAAACTTCCTTCAGTGGATGGAAGTAACCTCCTAAGTGTTAAT
>CAILAO010000103.1 GCA_903832105.1 uncultured Pseudomonadota bacterium
ATGGGCATCGCGAAGATCGCTCTTAGAAAAGAGGGCGAGAAGAGCTTGTTCACACTTCATTGGCGATGTTTCGCGATGAAACCCTAACCTCATTGAGACGCGGAGAACATGGGTATCGACCGCGATTACAGGCTCTTTATAAAGAACCGATAGAATGACGTTGGCACTCTTCCGCCCAACACCAGGCAAAGCCTCAAGCTCACAGCGAGTCGCAGGCACTTTTTCATGATGCTGCCTTATTAAAAGTTCCGCTAACTTGACAACATGACGCGCTTTTGTGGGCGCCAAACCGATCGATTTAATCTTTTCTAAAAACCTGCGCTCACCAAGTTCCAAGACGAGACTGGGTGTAAAAGGAGTTGCCTTATCCTTATATAGAGGTTCCATGCAGCGATTAACCATTTTATCGGTTGTTTGAGCTGATAGCACGACTGAAACTAGAAACTGGAAGGGGGTTCGGTAGAAAAGTTCGCTTTTGGGATGTGGATTCTTCGCGCGGAGGATGGAAATGATCCCGCTTGCGCGATTTTTCTTTTGGTTAAGGCTTTCCCGCATGATGGCTTTCGTTCAATACGTTAACGCACAGTCCTCATCTTTTTCCATGGATCCTCGCATCTGACAAGTAAAATGTAGGCAATAGCCAAAATTTTAGCTAACATGAAGCCTTCCCACGCTTCTTTTTGTTAAAGGAATTTAATATGTCCACCAAAGGAAACGAGATTTTCGGATTTCCCCTCACTGGATGGCTTTATTCTGCAGAAATCGTTAGCCAATCCACCCAGGTAAAATCTTCACATGGAAAACCCTTAAAAGAAAGCAGGGATCTTAAAAATGGTCAGATTTTTTTCTTTGGAAACGAAGAAAAAAAGGAGCGTTCTCTCACGGAATTATTAAGGGATACGCCGTTTATCAAGAACGAAGTGCATTCCTGGATTTTACATGATGCTTGCAAGCAGAATAAAGAAGTTTCACAGTTTTTTTGTGAGGCAGGACCTGTTTGGATCGTTAATCCCAAAAGATCTAAAAACCATGATGATGATAGAAGTGAGGAAGGTTTCCCGGCGTTTTTGAGCCAGGGTCACATTTTTTCCACATCTCCTTTCGAAAAGTCTAGAGATCTCGCGGGTCTATTTGTACAGATGTTTAAAGATTTTGAGTTATCGTCTCTATTGGTGACATTTGACCAGGCTATGACCGAAGAAAAACTTGGATTTTTGGTTGGCCTTGAAATTGGGTTTTATAAGTTTCTTAGGATCAAAAAGAAAAACCTAAAGAATGCTGAAAGGCCACGCTTACTAATACGGGGTTTGAGTAAGGAGGTGCTTCAAGAAGCTCTAACGATAGGTGTTAGTGTCAATTTAACAAGACATCTCGTTAATACCCCAGCGAATGAGCTAACGACGTTATCGTATGTGGAAGCTATTCAGAAAATATTCTCCGGCAGAAAGTGTGTCAAAGTTCACACACTAGATGAAAAAACTCTCAAAAAGGAAAAAATGGGACTTTTACTGGGAGTTGGCCAAGCCGCAGGCGAACATCCGCCACGTCTCGTCCATATTCAATATAGACCTGTTACAGGTGCCAAAAAGAAGGATCACCCCCCAATTGCTTTCGTGGGAAAGGGAATAACATACGATACCGGTGGACTTGACATAAAAACGCCGGAATTCATGCGAAATATGAAAAAAGACATGGCGGGATCTGCTGCATTAATAGGCGTCGCCCACTGGATGGTTAATACGGCATATCCTTTGAATTGTGATTTTTATCTCGCTCTAGCTGAAAATTCCATAGATAACGCCGCAATGAGACCTGGCGATATTTTAGTGAGCCGCAGTGGGTTAACGGTTGAAGTTCATAACACTGACGCTGAGGGGCGGCTTGTGCTTGCTGATGCCATCAATTACGCCGTTACAAAAAGCGGCGAGGATAGGCCGGTAGCCATCATTGACATTGCAACACTGACAGCGGCGATGAGGATTGCGCTTGGTGCGGATCTAGCGGGAATTTGTTCGAACCATGAAGGTTTAGCCTCAGCAGCGCTAAAAGCAGGCCATGAGCAAGGGGATTTGTGTTGGCGTTTGCCGCTTTTCCCAGGCTATGACTCGCAGTTAAAATCCTACGTTGCTGACCTCACCAACGCCCCAACAGGCCGGAATGGGGGCGCAATTACAGCAGCACTTTTTTTACAACGCTTTGTTCAAGGTTTGCCTTGGCTTCACTTTGATATTTATGGTTGGGCGGACCGTCCTTTTGGGACGATTGGAGAGATCGGTGCAAGCGGTCAAGGGGTGCAATGTTTGATTGGACTCGTTAAAAATCTTGAAATATCCACTTTTGCACGAGTAACCTAAGAATATAGGTAAGGATTTTCGGGATGGGACAAGGCACGATGCAGTGTCTGCCGCAAAAGACTATTCATACTTTTCTAATCATTTTTGATAGCTACCAAATCTGCGTAAAAAAAGAGTCGACCTGGCCTTTGACTTTGGTATAGTCATCAATTCTAAAAACTCATTGTTGATTTGTGGTATGTATGTGGTGTCGGTTTGGGTTGTGCGACAAAAGAGTACCGCGACGGAGCAAATCTCATAAACATGGTTGATCATCCCCCTGTAAAAGGCATTACTTCGAAAGCCACCCGCCTATTTCTCCCTTCATGGTGGATAAGGGCTTTTGATGAAACCTGCCGGACCGACGACATGGATGTAGATGCGATTGGGCTTTCGATGCGTAGTGGTCTTTCCCCCGCTCTTAAGTCTTCAGAGCTCGGCGTGGCAGGCATCATGCTTTCGCAACTTCAAGAGCAACTCTTAAAAAACAACCCCGTTCCCTACCGTTTACGGATCGATCCCCATGAATACTATCGACAGTGCGGATCAAAATGCTCCAATCAGCAATTCATGCTTGGGCGTGCATTGCAACAGGTGACTCACCTTAAGTTGCTGGTTCGAGAAGACACCTCCAATATCGTCCGAACAATCCCTATCTTTGTAGGTGAAAACCTCGATTATTCGGATTTTTCCATAAACCTCGAAATCTCTCCTTTGGGGTCGGAACTTCTCTTGGGATATGCGGATTGCTATAATGAATTTGTTAGATTTCTGACGTCATCTCAAGAAGCAACGAACGTATTGCGCAGCACGCCACCTCTGGGTCTTTGGCGCTCAATTTGGCTTGATCTTCAAGGTCCAGAACAAGTGATTCTGCTTCGCCTCGAAAAAGCCTCTCAATGGGATTTTCGTATTTTGCAGCTTGAAGGTGCTTTTGGGGTTTCCATTGAATCGCTTTTTGACGGTCTTCACGGACTCAAGGGATTCTGCGGGACAAGAGATCAACAGGCGAATCAAAAATCCATCCCCGCCGAGTCGCTTTTCGTAAGACGACTGAAGTTTCTTGTGCGTCTTGGGCGGAAGATGGCTGAACATGGTTTGATCAGCGCCCGGACGGCAGACCAATATATGGCCTTTTCTAAAGAGTCCTCTCAGGATCTGCCACAAGTCGTCTGGCAAACCCATAGAGATAGGTTTTTTGCAGAGGAGGCTGATGAGTATCTAAGGAAGGTTACGACCTTTTTTGCGAAGTCTCATTTGAATACCACATGGTCCGATTGTTCACGATTTTTACTGGCCGGATTGCCTGATATAACCTTAAATCAGAGAATTTCGGACTACTGGAGGCGTATTCATGGATATACCTCTACATCGCCTCTCGTGAGCCAAAAACCAGCAGCCGTTTTCTCAAAAACACACCTTTTATTGACCCAGCCACTATTTATAGAATGGTGTATTCGACAAGTCGCTTCGCACAAGTTCCCTTTGCCTCCGAGTCTCGCTTCCAGCGATGCGGGTAGACTGGATAGATTTGATGATAGTACCCCCGTCGAACAGCGCTTTGACTCATTTTGTAAGGTCGTGTTGAAAAATGCGGATTATGGGCAAGTTCTGGAAAAAACGCCTTTGGCGTCACTCGTTTCGCCAATCACTAGGACAGTACCTCAATTGAAGCAAGAACTATTAGCAAGCTGTCTTACAGCCAAAGAACGGCTGCCTACGATAGCGGCAATTCCTCCTGCGACTTCCCCAAATCTTGAAGGGCACTCTACTTCGAAAAACACCGCGATAGGCGGAAAACAGCCTTTTTCCCACTCCCATACTAATGAAGCCACAACGTCGAAGCCCAAAGCGGACGATGCCCTGTCCAACGCCGTTATTGCTAGGATGAGAAAGTTGGCTACCGAAGAGCTTCGTCGTATGCGGATAAATAACGAGACTGGTTACATAACACTGAAAAAACTCTATTTTTCCTCTCTCGACGAAACAGGTAAAAAGCTTGTCCTAGAGGTTCAACAGAGGATGCAGCCAGAGATATTTGCCAACCATCTCAACCATCGACTGGTCCGTTTTATGGTCGAAAATCCCTCCTCATGGAAGTCGTTCGAGACCAAAACTATTTCGCGAGAAAAACTGTCTTAGACCTCCTCTGGTGTTCCAACCTTCAAAATAAGGGGCCGCGCGAGCAGATTTCTTCAAGTTTCAAAAAAAATGTGCCGAAATTCACTTTTATGCTTTTATTTCTTGATTTTTGCGCGTACAAAATCTAATCTATTAATTAGTCAATTTACTGAGTCAGATTTAGTAAGGAGGGCCATAAAAAATGGCAAAAAAGAAGAGAAAAGCTGCTAAAGCAAAAGTAAGTAGCAAAGTGAAAGCGAAAGCAAGACCAAAAGTGAAAGCCCACAAAGAAATCAGAGTGGAGCCGAAGCCCATTCGTGCAGCAAACAAGCCACGCACAAAAAATGAAATTTTGAGCGCACTTGCTGAAAGCACCGGGACCACCAAAAAAGAAGTTGGCGTTATCATGAACGCTCTCGGTGATCTCATTGGAACCGACATCGGCAAAACCGGACCAAAAGTTGTCACAATTCCAGGCCTGATGAAAATCACGGTTGTGCACAAGCCAGCCACGAAAGCCAGGAAGGGCACCAATCCGTTTACGGGCGAAGAAATGATGTTCAAAGCCAAGCCGGCTCGCAACGTCGTGAAAATTCGCGCTCTGAAAGGTCTCAAAGAGAGAGCCTAGTCAGACCGAAATGGTTTAAGTAAAAAAGCCGCTGTTCATTCGAACGGCGGTTTTTTTTTACTTGGTTATGGTTTTGTTGAAACCTCACTAAACACCTGTCATTTCTATAGACAGTTCCCAAAAATCCGATTTGAAGACATTTCGTTTCAACAGCCTGATTATACTTTAGGTTTTTTAGTCGTGCCTTGGTATGAATACTGCAATTCCCGGGGCGGACAAGTGTTCATCCCCTACTGAAATGAGCAGGGCATTGATGGGGATGAATAAGTAAAGTGGACGTGGTGGCGAGAGTTAATGATCGGAGTTGTCGCGATGCTGTTTAGGATCATTTTGGTTGTTGGAATCGTATCTCTCACTGGTTGCGGTCTCGATGGAAATGTTCATCGAGGAAGTAAAAATCCCCTTCAAAGCGGAAATAATTCAAATCCAGGGAATGTAATTCCCGAGGCGGAAAAAAAGACAATTTTCGAAGCTGTCTGGAATGAACTTCTTGTGTACAGTTTGAAAAGTTTGCCTGAAGAAGGCTCTGTTAGCGACGAAAATGTCCCTTACTCAGGATTTTGGTACCCGAATAATGCTGGTGGGACGGGAGTTAGGGTGAGTTCTGATCTTTCTGCTCTTGAAAAGTATGACAAAGTGTTTAACGGCGGTGGCAATCAAGCTCAAACTTGGGAGGCCACTAATCATGGTCCAAGTGCAAGTGAAGTTGAATGGGCAGGTCATTGCAACGGGTGGACAGCCGCTTCACAAAGGCAAAAGGAACCTCGTCACACTGTGACTAAGAACGGCATCGTCTTTGAACCCAGAGATATTAAAGCTCTTCTTGCCGAAGTTCATATGAGCGCAAAGCCAGAACTTCTCGGTGGACACCGATGTAATAGTCCCCAGTCCGGTTCCATTTTTTCTAACACTGACAGCCAGTGTGAGCCTATTAATCCCGCGGTTTTTCACGTCGTGCTCGCCAATTGGATTGGAAGAAAAAGCCACACTGTGGCGTTTGACAAGAGCAGTACAAATCAGGTCTGGAACTACCCGATTTATGCGTATTCCGCAAAAATATCATCAATGAGTGAGTCCGAAGGAGCCAGACTTTTTGCTTCTGGGTCACAAGGTCAGATTAAAGACTACGTTTCTGTCTATCTCACGGTCACGCATGCCGACTCACTAGGATCAGATGGCAGTGGAGAATCCAACTCGTTTCCTACAAGAAAGTCAAAGCAAGTGGTTTATTCCTATGCGTTAGGACTTGATGCCTCTGGTTCAGTCGTTGATGGTGTATGGATGAATCGCTCCGAGACGTCACCCCCGGAATTTGTTTGGGTTGCCTTTGAACCCCTGCAAAATGACTCCCATCCCCAACTCGGGAATCCGCATCTTAACATCGAAACTGTACTCTCGCTTTGGGCAGAATCAATCGGGGAAAATCCAGGGTCAGCTCCAAGAGATATACAATCCCCCTGCTGGCCTTTAAGTCAGTGCATTAAAGAATGAAACAAGGTACTTTCCAGTAATTGATTCCGGGGCGGAAACAATTTTGTGCGGAGGGCCTTCATATAGAAGTCGGCCTCCTGCTTCGGAAGCACCTGGTCCAAGATCAATCATCCAATCTGCCGCTAGAATAATATCGGGGTGATGTTCGATAATAATCAGTGTCGCGCCCAAGCCTGAAATCTTCTTTAAAACCCTAATCAGGCGAGTTACGTCTTCCGCGTGAAGTCCGGTCGTTGGCTCGTCGATCAGGACAAGATTTTTGGCTTTACTTGCTTTTGCCAAATAAGGTACCAGTTTTAGTCGTTGCGATTCGCCGCCAGACAGGCTCGCGGTTGTCTGCCCCAAGCTTAGATAGCCTAAACCAAGTTCTTGCGCTGGCTCTAATCGTGAGCATATTTTCCTATGATTTTTAAAGTGTTCGGCTG
>CAILAO010000104.1 GCA_903832105.1 uncultured Pseudomonadota bacterium
ACTACGGGAAAATCGGTTTACCTAAATCCGGGAACTTACGTGTTAACCAATGATGTTCTGGTTTCCAATAAGGTGAACGCCAAAATCGTCAGCGACGGCGCAACCATAATCGGTTACGGTCACAAAATAATCATTTACGGTGATGACCATACAACCTCAAGAAACGTGCTCATTTCTGGGTTAACGATAATTAATGCAACGATTAGGGTTGAGAACTCTTTTGGAACAACCATCCAAAACACCCTATTCGAAAACACCTCAACAGGCATCGAGTTTGCCAACACAAAAACATGGACCGAATACAACAAAATTGAAGACTGCCAATTCATCAACGCCACCGAAGGCATAGCTTTCCGAACCCCAGTCGGCAACGCCACAGGCTCGTATGCCAGCTCAATAATCAACCGTGTCTCCTTTAACCTGAGAGATTTCTCTGTCGGCATCAAAGTTGAAAAGAAAGCCGAGTTTTCGGACAGTCAGGTGCAAGCTGTTAGGTTCTGGATTGGCGAAAACGGCAGATCCAACCAAACTGGGCTTTTGGTTGATGGCTCCATGTTTCAGACGTTGCTCTTTGGAGTAGTGTTTGAGTCGTTTACTCCTGATCCTATCTACTTGTTCGGCATTGATATTGGAGATAACTGTGATCCAGCGCCTATCCTTGACGGCGGCGTTAGTTTCTTGGGCAATTGGACTGCTAAAGTTCACGATTCCCAAGGCATTTGGTTATCTGGAAATGGGGCGCTCTTTAAACTAGAGAGGGGCGTTCCAGTCGGCACTAACAATCAGTACGGAGTAAACGAGAGTATTCATGTTCGTCCCCTTACGATTTTCTCTTTCAAGCCAAAGATTTCAGTGGAGGGCAGCTTTAGCAACAACGAAACCGTTACGGTCAGAGTCCGAATAGAGTACATCGACAACATCATTTCAGCTCCTGTTGTCCGAACGTTCACCGGTAGCGGAGCAGTCTGGCTGTCCGATGATGATATGATGCAGCTGTTCCCTTCCCAGAGCATAATCTGGGCTATTCTGGTTGATGCAAAATCAAGCACAGGCTCAACAGATGCCGTTGTGACAGTAAGCGGCTATGGCACAGCAGGATAAAACCCGCTTTTGGGCTTAGTAATTTTTAGATTCCTTTCTTCTCTAATAAAAAAAATGTCAGATGGAATTAAATAGTCAGAAACTTTATTTCTCTGATAAATAATATTGTCTGATAGTGAGCAAGGTGACTGAAAAAGTTAAGGTAGGAATGCGCGGGCAAGTAGTCATTCCCAAGAAGCTTCGCAAGAAATACAACATCGAAGAAGGAATAATACTCGAAATCGATGACACCAAAGAAGGCTTGCTGCTCAAACCCTTCAACCCGGTATCAGAACTAAAAGGACTCGGCAAAGGCGTATTTGGAGACCCAGTTAAATACCAGAAAAAACTACGCAAAGAATGGAACTGCAATGAAAATAGCCCTTGACACAAACGTCCTCATCTACTTTTTCGAGGGCATCGAGCCCCAAGCCAGCAAAGTCGAAAAAATCTTACAGGCAATCATGAAAGGCAGAGATGAAGGAGTCGTCTCAACCATAACAATCGCTGAAGTTCTGACGGGTTTCTATCTGGCAGCAGACACAGCTAAAGCAACAAAAGCAAAACAGTTGCTAAACGATTTAACCCTCACCGGCTTCAAGATAGTTCCAGTAACCTTTGAAATCGCCGATTTAGCCGCTAACCTGCGAGCGAAGAGAGGCGGAAAACTACCCGACGCACTAATCATAGCCACTGCCCTCAATCAAGAGGCAAACCTAGTTTACTCCCAAGACAAAGACCTGCAACGCTTCAACAAAGACACCAAAATCAGTGAATTATAATAAAAAACCCCTCTAAGACAATTGTGGGTGTATCGGTTGCAACCCGCCTTTATATAAGGGGGTATAGAAAAAAATCGCAGCTAAGCTCAAACTGTGTTATCGCTCATTTAGCAAGTTCTTGCGGCTAAAAATCCTATCCAGTTCCTCAGGCTTTAGCAATCCTTTTTCAAGCGCGACTTCTTTCACTGTACGGTTTTCTTTTTGGGCTTGCTTGGCGATTTTGGCAGCTTCTAAGTACCCGATTTTGGGAGCAAGCAATGTTGCTAATGAG
>CAILAO010000105.1 GCA_903832105.1 uncultured Pseudomonadota bacterium
TAGGCATCGGCGTTCCTCCTCAGTTTGTTGCCAAACCGTCTATGACAGGAACGCTGATGTTTTTCAAGTTATTCATTAGTAATTTCAGTCTATTGATTCAAAAAGTGCAAAACTATAGACAAGCACTTGAAGGACGAAATGGCCCTAATCCAGACGATGCTACAACTGGTCAACGCTAAACCTGCACATGCAGTCCCACCTGCCGTGGATTTTTGGCACAAGGTGGCCGAACTATCGACAAAAGTGCTTGGTTGTATTGGTTCTCTGTTCAGCGGAGGCTTGTTTGTACTTGCTTGGTGGAAGACAAGGACTAAGCCTCAGGAATCTAAACTGAGCTAATCAGCTTTTTATTGTGTTTGTTCCAGCTCATGGAGTCTCTATCGGATAGACGTACATGCCAAATTGCAGCTCGGCACATTCGTTAGTCATGCCTAAAGGAAATTTCTATGTGAGAGTCTGTGGCATTGAAATTAGAGGCAGTGAGGCTATCCTCGCTGTAGTGGAAGCAAAAGCGCAATCGATAACTCACCTACCCCTTGAAACCAAGAAAATTACCCTTGAGGACGATGATGACTCAAATCACATAAAGTCCTTTTTCTCTCTCATCAAGGATTTCGTGCGAGTCAACCACATTGATCAAATAGCTATAAAAAAGAGAGGAAAGAAGGGCGAGTACGCTGGCGGCCCGACAAGTTTCAAGATTGAGGGGATCATCCAACTACTGGATAACTGTGACGTTTCTCTTTTGTCACCGCAAACAATAAGTACAGCGAACAAGAAGCATGACTTTGATTTACCCAACTCGCTGAATAAGTATCAGCGCGAGGCTTTTCTAACAGCCCGTGCAGAGATCACTAGGCCACGAAAATGACGAATCTCTATATTGAAGGGGAATGTATTCGGAGTAAACGGACAGAGGTCACATGACAAAAGACAACTTGAGGTATTTTCCTCAGCGATTCACGTTTATTTTGAATCCGTACAAGGATACTCGTTTAAGCTCTTGCCCCAAATGCCGACGATTGACTCACATGCGAAAGTTCGCCTTGTTGATCCACATTGAAAAGTTTGGGTTTTTGACACTCGGCAAAACCTGTCGATACTGTTCTCCCTGTGAACTCATTATGGCCCATCAAGACGAATTAGAGGATGAACTGGTTCACGTATTCGAAAACCAATCGCCTGAGATCATCGGTAACCCATACCTTGTATTCGGGACCGTCGACATAAAATGGTGGAAGCAGTCTTTAGGTACTAGTGGAGAGTCGCTAAGCCAGCTACTGGAACACGTGACTCAGTTCAAGAGCGTTCTCGACCTTAAGATGACGGGCGGGTGGCAGCCGGAAAAAAAGCCCCGACCCGTCAAGTGATTAGACAGAGGTGGTTAAATTCGAAATGGTCTTTTTTTGTATTTTCGTCATGTTAAGGTGGATTACATCAGCCTACTGTTAACTGGTAATTGGGTACCCTGAAGAGATCGTTTATAGAGAAGACTTTTTCTCCACGGATTCCATAACCGTGACTTTTTTCAATCACTTTAAAAGCAGAGCCTAATTGTAAAAACCATTATTGCTGATACGATTCGCAATCGTCACGAATGGGAGGTTTATTGATGCCTAGACTTAGGAGACCCCGTATTGCAACTCTACAAGAGGTCCGCATTGCCAAGAAAAAGGAAGGGGCAATAATAGAATTTCTCGAACCTGGAATAGCTTCTATACATCTTACCATTGGTCCAGGGGTTGCAGGAATGAACGATCAAGAGATCCTCGATTTGTTTAATCGGACAATTCTGGCGCAAGAGCAGTTGGTGGCCTCATACCACCACATCGCAATCGAGATTCCGGAAGGAAGACCTCAGGTGAATTATTCTACGGATTGTTACCAATGGGTACCGCGCGGACATGTCTTGCGTTGCTTATTGAGCGATGCCGAAGGAGAAGCGGTGATTGAGATTGATGGACGGGAGTTCTCGCCAGCGGAATTTTCTCGGATGCTTACGACGTTTTCGGGCTGGGGTATGAGAATTTGCTTCGTACCCGAAGACGATATCACAGAGGAACCGGAGATCGAAGTAAGGGAACCAGAAAATGAATGAAAGCCTCATCCGCATAATCGGCCAGTTACTCGAATGTCCATTACTTGTTGGCTCCGCCACTTCTTGACCCATCTTAGCTTCTTCTTCGGGGCATGCATCGTTTCTCAAAAGCCATGTAATCCATCGGACCGAAGCCAGATACTTTACAGCCTCATCTGTGGAAAATCGTTCCTCAGTTCCCTTAGACCAAATGGCGGCACCCATATCAAGAACCGGAATTACTTTATTGATTCTTTAAGAGCCTTTGCGGCCGAAAACTTGGGAGCCTTTCTTTCCGAGATCTTGATTTTCTCTTTGGTCTGAGGGTTCAAACCCATTCGAGCCTTTCTAACTGTGATAGAGAATTTGCCGAAGCCTGGGATGGAGATTTCCCCACCAGCGACCAACACCTCGGAAACGGATGAAAAAACCAGATCTATGGTATCTGAAGCGAGTTTCTTGGTTATCTCGCCCTTCTCCGCAAGTTTGTCCACAAATTCA
>CAILAO010000106.1 GCA_903832105.1 uncultured Pseudomonadota bacterium
TCCACGCCATATGAAAATATTGAGGAGAAATGAGGGTTGGTGAGGATCAAAAAACGGCTTAAAAACGTTGACTGTCAAACGAAAGGGGTGATATTATTAAACTAATGGAATGCTCCCTTTGCGGGCTCATAACCGGCGGGTTCGGTCCAGCGCGCCTTGCTCTCGTACGATTTTGAAAAAACTTCACGAAAGTCTATTTGCGTTTGGTTTAACTAAATGCTAATATAGTTACATGATTGAAAGAGTCTTTTGGAAACAGAAGGTTACCGAAGCGTTAAAGCGGCGTCCCATTGTGTGGCTTGCCGGAGTGCGGCGAGTTGGCAAAACGACACTGGTGAAAAGCTTTCCCGAGGCCCGGTATTTCGATTGCGAATTGCCTTCAGTACGAAGTGAACTCGCGGATCCAGAGTTTTTTTGGAGTAGGCATGATGGCAAGCTGGTCATATTGGATGAAGTTCATCGTCTTATGGATCCATCAAATGTGCTCAAGATTGCTTCTGACCACTTCAAAGGCGTGAAGGTGATTGCAACCGGTTCCTCGACCCTTGCGGCCAAGAAAAAATTTAAAGACACGCTTACCGATCGGAAACAAGACGTTTGGTTGCAGCCCCTTTTGATTAGCGAGTTAAAGGCTGGGAAACAGCTTGATCTGGACAAAAGGTTTCTTTTTGGGGGCCTTCCGCCTGCATATCTACAGGACAAGTTGGATAACGAATTTTATCGTGAGTGGCTTGATTCGTTTTGGGCAAAAGACATTCAAGAGCTCTTTGCGATAGATCGTAAAACGAGCTTTCTGAAACTAGCGGACCTATTGCTGAGGCAGAGCGGCAAGCTATTTCAGGCAAATTCGTTTGCAGCTCCGTGCGAGATTTCGAGGCAAACAGTTCAGAATTATCTTGATGCGCTTGAGACAGCTCTTTTTGTGCACATTGTCCGACCGTGGCACGGAGGCAAGTCCAACGAAATAGTCTTGATGCCAAAGGTATACGCCTTTGACACCGGCTTTGTCTGTTTTGCTTTGGGGCGCTCGGAACTTAGACAAGAAGACAAAGGAGATCTGCTCGAACATCTCGTGTTGCAGGAATTGCAGGCCCATTTTGGGAAGGAAGCAGTGTTTTTTTGGCGGGATAAGCAAAGGCACGAAATTGATTTTGTCGTGCAACCGATGCGGCGACGAGAAATCCATGCTGTCGAGTGCAAGTTTTCGAAAGAGGGATTTGATCCTTCGGCGATGAATATTTTTAGGAAAAACGTAAAAGCAGGAAAAAATATCCTTGTTGCGCCAAATATTTCGAGAGTCTCGGAACGTAGAGTCGGTGGCCTGACAATCCTGGAGTGCCCACCCTGGGAAATCTCATCTGCGATGTTCTAGGATTGTGGCCAGGACAGTTGTGATCTGGTCAACGCAGAATCATTTATAGTGAAAAACCTTCCACGCCTTATAGGCTCGGGAATCATGCTGTGCTTGTAACATGCCATAAAGATATCTTGCCGATATCTTTATTAAAATCCTCAACTTTTATTTACTCTGAAGACCATCGCCCATGTTGCAATTTTTTCAAAATGCAATTTATTCCATATTTCTGAGTAGTCAAAAGACCCCGTCATTCTGGGCGAAAAGCAGGATGACGGGGATGATGCTCAGGATGATGACAAGTTTGCTGTATTTCAAATTATTCGTAAGCTTCAAGACTCGGGCAGGTCACATTAATCCCGCAAATGTCCACGTTTTCTTGAGCGGCAATATCAGCGAGAAATTCATGGGTAGCCTTAGCGTCCGCGCGGGTATCAAAGTTTGTATCACGTAGGTTGCTGGCTGCGTGATTGCCGAGAAATAGTCGTTTTCCGTTTTCCATGAGGAAAGTTGGCCCACCAGAATCGCCAAAGCAGAGTACTGCACCATCATCTCTTTTGGAGATCATGACATATTGGCTCAGCTCGGTGATGCGACTGTTTCCAATCCGGAGTATCCCATCATTTCCGCCAGCACCGCTACCATCAAGGCAGCCGTAACCAAGCAGGGTGATATCACTGCCAACCCAGGCTTTACCGCCGATGGTGGCAGGTTTGACATTCTCGATAACCTCATCAACAATGCCAACGGCAACATCATGATCTTTCTCCAAATCGTCTGGCTTATAAAGAGAACTCATGAAAAACTGCGCGGCATATACTTTGTGATTGTAATTGAACGAAATGTAGTCGTGGGGTTTAGAGCAGTGTGCTGCAAGAATCACCACACGAGGGCCCACAATCGTTGCGGAGCAGCTATACCCATCCCAATGGGTCATAATAACTTCCTTGAAAGTGCCTTTTGTCACGGGTTTTCCATTAATTAGCTTTGCGCCAGAGTTTTCGCCAAAACCTGGTTGCGACAAAACACCAACGATACAGGCTGCCAAAAAAGCTTTTTTCATAAATTCCTCCGATTCTTGGACTGACTTTTGAAATGATCCTCAAATGCCCCTTGAGACTGTCAATATATTCGGCAGTTTTGTGTTATTTTTTAGTCAGTGGGTTTTGGAAGAAGAGAACAAAAGTAACGAACCTGTAAGAATTAAAGTTAGATATCGGATTTTTGATATTTGACTTTCTGTACGACCCTGCGATAATGACACACCAGTGTTTTGCTTTCTGAAAAGGAGAATCCCATGAAAGCTATTTTAGGTTTGATGATGACATTGACGCTTTTAGTTTCTTCCCACGCATTGGCCAATGAGCCGTTGGTATCATGCAAAAACGAACCCAATAATGAATGGTTTTATATCTCCAATACGGTCAGTGATAACGGTTCTACGGTTGAATGGCGCCTACAATATAAGCCCAGTCATTCACCCATTGCTCTTGAGGAAGTCCTTCGCAATGTTAACCTATTTTCAAACAATGGCCACCTCATGTTCTCTTCCACTTGGGATCACAGCCGACTGGTATTGGTGGATGTTTATGATGGAAGATCACTGGTTGATGTAAAGGTTTTCTTATTTAGTTCTGGTGGACCTTCGACCGAATTCGTCTGCTCACTATGAATGCACTAGTTTTGGCATACAACAGGAGCTTTATAAATTTCCTTTTGGTTTGGGATTGATCAGCCTATAGCCGATTCCTGGCTCTGTCACGATAAGTTGTGGGTTATTCGGGTCGTCTTCAAGCTTCTGTCTCAGATGACCGACGTAAACTCTAAGATATTGAATATGTTCTGACGAATTTGGTCCCCAGATTTCTCGTAAAATCTGGCGATGTGTAAGCACCCTATCAATGTATTTAATCATTGTTTTTAACACATCGTATTCTGTCGCAGTAAGCCGTACCTCCTTACCTGATTTTTTTACCAATCTTGCCAAAAGATCAACTGAGACTTTTCCCAAATCAATTTTAGGCTCCGACATCCCTGTAGAATAGTGCCGTTCGGCCAATCGAATTCTCGCAAACAATTCGTTGAGATTAAACGGCTTGGTAAGGTAATCATCGGCTCCCGAATCTAGGGCGTTAACAATGACTTCCTCTAAGTTTCTCACTGATAGGATTAAAATCGGATTTCTGTACCACTCTCGAAGTTTTTTTAAAGTAGACATCCCGTCTTCATCAGGAAGGCCCAAGTCAAGAATAATAATATCAGGCCTTGTTGAAATAGCTTGAACGACACCTTCATTACCTGTCCCCGCTTCGGTGACTTCAAAACCCTTATCAGACAACGCTGTTTTTAACAGTTTTCGGATCGAAACTTCATCATCGACGACTAGTACTTTCTTCTTTTTAGGAGAATTTGTCATTGTTCAGTTGCCAATTTTATCGTAAAAATTGCTCCCCCCCCTGGCGCATTACTTGCTGTTATCGATCCTCCCTGAGCTTCGATGAAGCCGCGAGCAATGGAAAGACCAAGCCCCAAACCACCTACCTTTTCAGGATGCCTCCTATAAAACCTCTCAAATACCTGCTCGATCTCTTTTTCTGAAAAACCTGGTCCATTGTCTTTGATTCGAAACTCCACAGTGTCATCAGGCGCCTTAACAACATCAAGCTTAATTACAGGTGTGTGGCCCGAATAGGAAATGGCGTTTTTTAGAATGTTGATCAAAGCCTGAACTGTCAGTACAGGATCACATTTGATTGCCGATATCCCCTCGTCAACGAAAGTTTCAATATCAAACGATCCATTTCCTATCTTATGTAATACCGGGCCCAGTATATCCGGAACATCAACCAGCTGGAGAGCTGTTTTCAAGGCATTGCTTTCGATACGCGTCATGTCCAGCATATTGTCAACAACATCTATCAGACGCTCCGATTCACTTTCCACGTGAGACGATAATTCATTGACTAAAAGCTGCAACTTAGATTCTTTCAGTTCCGCGACCTTGTTTTTAAGAGCTGCAGCGGCACCTTTGATAGTGGTTAAAGGCGTTTTCAATTCATGAGAGACAGAATCAAAGAGAGATCTATAAAGACGATCTGCTTGTTCCAATGCGTCGAGCCGTTTTCTTGATTCGTGCAACATTTCGCGTTCAATTCCGGTATTTATCTGATTCACCAAGATATAGGCATAATTTCGAGCTTCATAATCAAATTTCTTCCCTTTGGGTAGTCTGATCGCGATAGCACCCAAGACCTTGTCCTTAGCCTGTATTGGAAAAAACGTAGCTGAAGCTGAAGAAGAAAGTGTTTCCGTGAACTGTCCCGCCATCTGGCCATTGGTTTGAACCCATTTAGCCACTGCGATTTCCTTGTCTTCAAGCATAAGTGTGCTGAAGTGGTGAATCTTTGGATCTTCTGATTCTGGAGTAAGAATCACGGCTGTCTGCGCAGAAAATATTCGGTCAAGCATTTCGATTCCAAGAGAGATGACTCTATTAAGGTCTTTTGCTTCAGCAATGGCATGAGCCAATTTGAATGATTGAAAAGCTTTCTCTTCACGATTTTGAATAGCAGTGTTTTGTTTTTTTAATCTCGCCGTAAGATATCCCGTAACACTTGCCGCGATAAAAAACATCGCTACCATCAATATGTCTCTTGGTTTGTCGATCGCGAACGTGTAAAGAGGCGGTATGAAAAAGAAATTGTGCACTAGAGACAAAATAACCGCGATTGCAAAAACTGAGATCCATGACAAAGCGAGCCCAGACAATGTGACAATAATCAAGAAAAGAATTCCTATGGCTTCGTAATCTATAACTTGATTCAATAGAGCTGCCATAAGCCATGAGAATAGGCTTATGGACACAATCCAAGAAAGATTGCTCCAGGGATAAAAAGACGACTCATCCGACAATGAAAGAGTTTTGGTATCACTTAATAACAGACAGATCGGAAAGCGTCGTGTAGGGAAA
>CAILAO010000107.1 GCA_903832105.1 uncultured Pseudomonadota bacterium
CTCCCCATAAACCATCCCTATCCCCATCCTTTTTAATTAGCTGCAGGATGAGGATTGGGATGGGGCAAAGGACGTGGGGCTTGGGAAATAGGGGGATTGGGAATTGGGGAGGGAGAAAGGATGAAAAATTTGGGGTACTCTCAGCATTCTTTAGGATTTCCGAAAATTTCCGGATAGGTCATTTCACATCGGGTTGATCGCGCTAATGAGCCACATTATTTAGTGTATAGAAGGACGCAAGAATTCTATACACAGACTTGCCGTAAGGACTCATCTGATCAATATCCAGGTAGCCACCCTGTCGTCGCGCCGACCTAATGGCAGATCATGATACTGGATTCCCATAAGCCTCAGCATGGTCATGACGCCCTAGAAAGCGAGATAACACACAATTAAATGGTGCAAAATTGCTTGTTTGTATTAAATAAATGGTTGTTATCAGCTTTTAAGTTGTATTTCGTCTCTATTTCTGATAGCATACAATTAATTGATGCAAAACAGGCTTAAAAGCTCAAATAATTGGTTGTTATTATGAAAAAGCAAATCAATCCATCGCCGCTGACAAAACGATTGCTAATTGAACTTGGGGAGAATATCAGGCTTGCACGCTTACGACGAAATCTCTCTATTAGGAGTATTGCTGAAAGAGTTGGTGTCTCAGTAAACACAATAACATCCCTGGAGAAAGGTCTGGCCGGGGTTAGCATCGGTGTTGTTGCCAATGTCCTCCATGCACTCGGTTTAGCAGAAGATATCAAGTCTCTTGCCAAGGATGATGTCTTTGGCCGGAAACTCCAAGACATGGAATTGCTGCCAAGGAAAAAGGCTCCTAAGAAAAAAGCGACTAGTGAAACCAATGAGTAATATTAACCAAAAGCAAATAGAAGTATGGGCTGACTGGCATACCTTAAAGGCACCGGGGCTTGTGGGAGTACTAAGTGCAAATATGTCCAGATGCAAAGAGATTTTCTCTTTTGAGTACGAACCTACTTGGCTTAAAGGCCCTTATGTATTTGAACTTGATCCGGCATTAAAACTTTACTTAGGGAAACAGTATCTGGCCGATGATAAACCAAATTTCGGCATATTTTTAGATTCATCTCCCGACAGATGGGGTCGAACTCTTATAGAACGTAGAGAAGCATTGCTTGCTCGTGCAGAGAAGAGACCGGTTAAAAAACTTTTTGAATCTGATTTTCTACTCGGCGTATCTGATGAACATCGAATGGGTGGGCTTCGCTTCAAATATGCTGATGGGCCTTTTCTCGGTGAGAATAAAGGATATGCAACCCCACCATGGTCATCGATCAGAGAACTAGAGACCATCAGCTTAAAGCTAGAAGAAGAAAACATTGAAACCAATCCTGAATACTCCAAATGGCTACAGATGCTCTTTGTGCCGGGTTCATCACTTGGAGGCGTTAGGCCCAAGGCAACAATATGTGATCCAAAGGGGAATCTGTGGATAGCAAAGTTTCCAAGCAGAAATGATACCCATGATGTGGGTGCTTGGGAATATATTGTTTATGAACTTGCCAAAAGTTGTGGGCTTGACGCTTCAGAAGCACAAGTCATGAAATTTGGTTCAAAGCACCATACATTTCTTTCAAAGAGATTTGATAGAACAGCATCGGGAAAAAGAATTCATTTTTCATCAGCAATGACTCTTCTTGAAAGAAAAGATGGTGATAATGCCAGTATCGGAGCAAGTTATTTTGAACTTGCAGATTTTCTTATCGAATCAGGAACAAAGACCACAGAGGATCTTGAGGAACTTTGGAAGAGAATTGTATTTTCAATCTGTGTTTCCAATACTGATGATCATCTCAGAAACCATGGTTTTTTACTCACGAATGAAGGTTGGTATTTATCACCGGCCTATGACATGAATCCTAATCAATTTGGCAACGGTCTTAGCCTTAACATCTCTGAAACCAGCAATGAGCAAAGTTTAGAACTCGCTCTGGAAGTTTGTACTGCTTTTAGATTGGATCAGAAAAAGGCTCAAAAAATAATCTCTAAGATTAGGGACGAAGTTTCAAAATGGCAAAATCTCGCAAATCAATTAAAAATTCCGAAATCAGAACAGGATCGAATGGCAGAGGCTTTTCGCGCAACAAAATGATTTGTGCTGAAAGTCGGCAAAACCGTATCCCGAGGGAGCCGAAGGCGACCGTCGGGATCTCGTGATATCAATA
>CAILAO010000108.1 GCA_903832105.1 uncultured Pseudomonadota bacterium
ACCCGTCCGAACTCTTCGAAGTCGGCCAAGAAGTCGAAGTTAAAGTGCTAAGCTATGACGAAGGGCGTCAACGTGTTTCTCTCGGTTATAAGCAACTTCAATCCGACCCATGGATCACCGCTGCAGAACGCTATACCGTCAACATGCGCACAAAAGGAAAAGTGGTCAGCTTGACTGATTACGGTGCCTTTGTTGAGCTTGAAGATGGCATCGAAGGTTTGATCCATGTGAGCGAAATGTCATGGTCCAAGCGCATCCGCCACCCATCGAAAATTGTTCAGGTTGGCGATGAAGTCGAAGTCGTCGTCCTTGCGCTCGACCTCGAAAACCGCCGTATTAGCCTCGGCATGAAGCAAATCGAGCCAAATCCATGGGATCTCGTAAAAGAGAAGTATCAAGTCGGTGATGTGATCAGAGGCAAGATCCGCAACATTACGGACTTCGGAATTTTCGTTGGTATCGAGGACGGTATCGATGGACTCATCCACATTTCGGATATTAGCTGGACCGAACGAATCAAGCATCCTGGTGATCGCTATAAGAAAGGCGACGAAGTCGAAGCCAAGATACTTCAGATTGACCCTGAAGACGAAAAATTCTCTCTCGGTATCAAACAACTCGCGGAAGATCCTTGGATCATTGCCGCCCGTTCGTTCTCACCGGGAACCAAGGGCAAAGGCCGTGTCACGAAACTAACCGACTTTGGTGCGTTTGTTGAGATCGCCCCAGGCGTCGAGGGTATGATTCATATCAGCGAAATGGTCGATGAACCCGTCAGTAAACCATCTGATGTTCTGAAAGAAGGACAAGATGTTGATTTCATCGTCCTCGCGACCGACACTGATGAGAGGAAGTTCTCGCTGTCCCGCAAGGCTTTCATGAGAAACCTGCAGGGAGAGGATTTACGCGAATACATCGGGAACGTCTCGGAACCGAAAACGACGCTCGCTGATGCATTTTCGAGAGCTCATGCAGCCACAACAGATAATAAAGAACAATAGGGTCTCTTTATTGCTCGATGTATGATCACCGTTCTATAGATTCTTTCCAGTTCTATAGACGGTGATTTTCATGCATCGCCCTCTTTTATCAGGGTGTTCACTATGTCGTTTTTAAAAGCACTTATTAAGTTTTGGCTTGTCGTCATGGTTATCGTCGCTGGAATTTACTTTGCTCAACATAACAACCAACCGATTGAAATCCGCATCCCTCCGGTGATCGACTTTCCGCCGCTCCCTGCCTACGTCGTCTATATCATCATGTTTCTTTTGGGCGCTGCGACCGCGAGCCTCTTCTTGAGCTATGGCGTGTTCAAGAAGGAATTAGTGATCCACAAGTTGCATAAAAAGTTACGTTCCGTCATATCAGATGATCACGAGGATGAAACAGCTCCTACATCTTAGCCACCACGTTCTATTTAAGGAGTTCGATCTTGGCTTCATCCAGTCTTTCAATCGCCCGAGAAGTCGCCTATGACGCCTTTGTGCTGGTCATGGAAAAAAAGGAAAAGCCAGAAGACGCTCTCGAAATCATTGCTGATAATCTGAAAAATGATATCAAGCGCATCGACCGAAATCTTGCAAAAGAGATCCTCTATGGCGGACTCCGCTGGTATTCCAAAATTTTTTGGATTCTCCAGAACACGTCTAATAGGGACCTTAAACATGTAAGTCCAGAAATCCGCAGCGCTCTCATTTTGGGCACCTATCAGATTTTTTACTTGGACCGCGTCCCAGATCGCGCGGCTGTCAATGAGAGCGTAGAATACGTCAGAAAAGTTGGTCAGGGAAACGCCTGTTCCTTTGTAAACGGAATTTTGAGACAAATCGCCCGTCGCGCTGAATATTTCACAAAACCTGATAAGGTCGATAAGCCCGTGGACTATTTGTCTTTGCAATACGCCCATCCCAAATGGATTGTTTCTCGCTGGCTCAGACACTTTAAGTTTGATCGCCTAGAAGCCATGCTGTCCTCGAATAATCATCCGCCGCCCTGGTCTGTTCGTGTCAATCAGGTAAAGACAAAGGTCGAAGATGTTCATCTTTTGCAACAACAACTACTCAAAAATGAAAGAACTCATTCCGAAAGACGGGCGCTTCGATCCTGTCTTCGGCTTAGGGAATCTCCCAATTTTGACCCCGGAAGTATTTTCTCGCAAGGCTATTACACCATTCAAGACGAAGCTGCACAGCTCATCGGCCTCCTCGTTGACCCCATAGAGGGCGAGACCATTATCGATGCCTGCACGGCCCCGGGGGGAAAACTTTCTCACTTGTACGAACTGGGCAAAGGGAATCTAAAGCTTTTTGCCGTCGATAAGCAGCCTCACCGCCTGACCAAAGCAAAAGAAACCATGGAACGCCTCGGCCACAGAAATGTCGAGTGGGTCGAAACTGACTTTTTGACCTGGGAACCGGGTTTCAAAGCCGACAAGATACTGCTCGACGCGCCTTGTACCGGCCTTGGTATCCTGCGTCGGCACCCAGAAGGTAAGTGGCATAAGGAAGAAGCGACTATTCGAGTCATGGCGGAATGTCAAAAGGAACTTATTCGCAGATCGCTTCTTAATCTAAGACTAGGAGGGGAGCTTATCTACTCGGTCTGTTCGTTCGAGCCCGAAGAAACCATCGATCACATGAGGTGGATTAAATCCACCTTCGGAGAAGCCGTTGAGTTGATTTCCCCCATTCATCGACTAACAGATTACTACAAAAAATATGTCACCCGTGATAACCTACTCTTAATTTACGCAGGGAATCAGGACGATATGGACGGTTTTGGGGCGTTTATCTTTAAAGTTAAAGAAGACCTCTCTGGTAAGGCCCAAGGGAAAGACTAGGGCTTCTTCCGAGAGGAAGAGGAACGGAACAATGCTTGGCATGAAGGTCATTGCCAGCTTAGCTTTGATATGTCTCTCGACTTTTTTAGCCGTTGGCTCTCCACTTTATGCCCAAGAGTCATCGCCTACTGCGCCCTCAGTTCCTCCTTCGCAGCAACGTTTTTTTGGCTTTTCCGAAGCCCGCGGGGAACTTATTCGCCTGATTAGTTCTTCAACAGCTCGAGTCTGGCTTGTGACGCCTTTTTTATCAGATGGCGAAGTCGCGGCAGCGCTGTACGTAGCCCAATACCGCAAAATCGACGTCAAAGCGCTTCTTGAAAAGTTTAAGGCCAACGCCTACATGTCGCGTCTTGACTTTTTGAAGAAGCAAAATATCCCTGTCTTTTTAAAGCCGGATTCTTTCAAACCTCCGGTCGATACAGTGTTGCTTATTGACGACTCCCTTTATTACTTCACGGGCGAACTCGACTTTCTGGCTAAAACCAAGGAATTTACGCTCACCAAAGCGCCTGAAGAGCGAGCAACGGTTTTTGAAGCTGAGTTTAGAAAAGCCTTTGAGTCCGGAATAGCGGCCATTCCGCACCCGATTCGCCTAGTCGGGAGGCCGCGCCCGAATGTCCCAGGTGCCTATAGTGGTGGTTCAAGGGGGGTATACCGCTCTCGCGCCAACTACTCTCCAGAAGAGGTTCAGGGTAGTTTTTCCTATGATTTTTCGAAACCACAACCCCGGCCACCAGGTGTCCCAAGCAATCTTCCGAGGGAAACTGTCTTCCAAAAAAAGACTAAGGTTAAAAAGAAGGAAACATCGTCCGCATCTGATCAGTTGGGAAACCAAAAACAAGATGGTATACTAGATGCAGGATCAAATGTGGGTAAGGAGAATTGATATGTTCAGTCGTCCGCAAAGTCACATACGCGTTCTTGGACACTTTTTGTTAGTGAGCTTCTTTTTGATTGGCTGTACCCGCTACTGCAAGCAGGGTCATCGCGACATGAGTCCCGAGCAAGTAGTGCAGGCCTATCTTGACACTGCCCTCAACATGACAGCGGTCTCTCAAAAGTCAGATTTGATGAGATTCACCACTGGAAACCTGAAAGCTGCTATTGCCAATGCCTCCGATGATGTTGTCAAAAAGGCCTATATCGACCGTCGCTATAAAATCATCGACTACGCGGTCGTTGAACGTTGGGATAGAACTCCGCGCGAAACGGAAATCACGTTTAGACTGACCTATAACGATCTTGGGAACGTCGGTTCTTTAGCCAAAGAAGATGCTTCACCTAAAGTCACCACCGAAAATACAGTTTCTGTCATTCGGGAAAACCAATTATGGCTCATCCGCGATGTTCTCGGAAATCGCTCAACGATAGACTTCCCAGTCTCAGCCGCGGCTATTATCAAACCCTGCAAGCCGGGTGACACATCTCCTGAATGTGTTCAAAAGGAAGAAGAGGTTCCTCCTCCGCAGACTGATGAGTGAAATAAAGTACGTGCTCTAGTAGATCATAGATAGTTTTCCTACAACCCCAAAAAACATTGAAACTCCAGAGACCTAGAAACTTAATCCAATATTACCCATGTTTACATCTTTATTTTGGTTGAAAATACGGGTAATTTAATCTATTATATAAAATATCTAGTATTTATAGCTGGCTATAAGGGTACTTCCGATGGTTTTTCAGAGACAACTCAGCAAGTCATTCGATATTTGGCTTAAAAAAAAAGAAAGAAAAACGATCATAGTGAGAGGTGCGCGGCAAGTTGGCAAATCCACGTTTGTGAGAGAACTTGCGAGGACTCATGGACTTCGACTTTTGGAAATCAATCTTGAAAAAAATAAAGGTCTCAACGGAATTTTTCAATCGCTCGATGTTCCCCTAATTTTAAGAGAGCTGAGTGGCATCGTAGGTTGCTCCATTAAAAATGAAAAAAAATCTCTTATCTTTCTCGACGAAATCCAAGCCACGCCTGCGGCTATTCCGGCTCTGCGGTATTTTTACGAGGAGCATCCGGACTTGACAATTATAGCCGCCGGATCACTATTGGAATTCACCCTTAAAAAACATAATTTTTCCATGCCAGTGGGGCGTATTGAATATCGTTTTATGAATCCAATGACTTTTGAAGAATATTTACAGGCATGCAACGAGCAACACCTGCTTAAAGAAATTCAGACTTACGATTTTTCGGCAATTTTTTCGCTTTCAGTGCATACCAAACTCATTAACAGATTGAGGGAATATATTGTTGTTGGAGGAATGCCGGAGGCCGTATCGGAATTTGTCAATTCCGGGGATATGTCGCAAATAGCAACTGTACATCGTTCAATTTTGCAGACCTATCAGGACGATTTTCCGAAGTATTCTAAAAATAAAGATGAAGACTTGCTACGAACCGTTTTCAATCAAGTTCCTCGGATGATCGGAAAAAAAGTAAAGTACGTCAACTTCTCAAACCAAGAGAAATCGCGGGAAGTAAAAAACGCTATCGACACCCTATCACTCGCACAGGTGATCTCTCCAGTTTTTCATTCCGACTGCAATGGATTTCCGTTGGGAGCAGAAATCGATGAAAACATTTATAAACTGCTTTTCTTAGATATCGGGCTATTGAACACTTCGTTAGGCATGTCATGGTCCACAGTTAACGCAATCCAGGATATTCATCTTGTCAATGAGGGCCCTTTAGCCGAGCAGTTTATAGGTCAGGAACTACAAAACCAAGAAGGGGGCCTTGTAAAAACATCTTTATTTTATTGGCTCCGTTCTAAGAAAAAACAAAATGCTGAGGTCGATTACGTCATCGGTCGTAATGGTAGATTAGTACCTATCGAAGTAAAGTCAGGGAAGTCTGGAGCTTTGCGATCTCTCCACTTATTCGTTCTTGAGAAAAAGCCGCTTTTTGCGATTCGTTTTGATCTCAACCCTCCCTCAGTTCAAAAGTTGGATCATCATTTACCGACGTCAGAGCGCGTCAAGTATCGTCTCGTTTCCCTGCCACTTTATATGGCTGGACAAGTCGAGCGGGTGATTCAAATGCTGATTTGAAAGTTGATTCTAGCATTTTGAGTCATAACAGCGATCACCGTAGAAAATATTTAAGAAAACTCATGGTATTTTCCAAACTTGCTACGTGTATGTCCTCTCCCTTATTGGTTGCAAAAATCCTCTTCGCCGTGCGTAAGACAAACTAATGCTTTCATTGCTGAGACATCTGCTTTCAGACGCTCGTTTTCAGCCTTAATCTCCAGGTTTTCCGCCCTAATTTCTCTGTTTTCATTTTCCATTCTCTGATATTGGGTTTTGATTTGCTTCGTATCTTCTATCAATTCCTGCACACCCTTAACGACATAAGGAACCAAGTTACCGGGTGTAAACGTGAGATAGCCGGCTTTTTCATCGCCGCCAACCGTGAGAGGAAACAAGTCGCGCACCTCTTGGGCAATAAATCCAGGAGTTCGTCCGGATGCCTTGTTGATCCAATCAAATTCAACTGGCCTTAGTTTGGAAATCTTTTCCAGCGCGGGAGTATCAATGGTGGCAATGTTTTCCTTGAGACGTCGGTCCGACGAACATTCCGAATGTACGCCGGTCGATCCATTTCGGCACAGGGTGACGCCACCTTGAGGCGCGGAGGTATAGTCATAAAACTGATTTTGCGTGAAAACGCCACCACCGAAATATGTCGTGCCTGTACCACGAAAACTATACCCGCCCGTGTCACTAGCTTCGCCAAAAAACATGGTAGTTCCGGTATTAACCCTATTAAAGACTCCCGCAACAGTAGAAGCAGATGTGCCACCAAGCCAAATTCTTGGATAGTTGGTACCGCCAAAATCTACGACCATATTTGCCGTACCATTGCTGACATCGAGTTTACCGGACGGATTCGTCGTCCCAATGCCGACGTTGCCACTTCCATCCACGACTAGGTCATGAACAACTCCAGTCGTTTTATCCGAATTAAACCGCGCGATGGAAAACCATGAGCTTTGGTAGCCGACATGGAGTCCGCGTAGATTCTGTCCGGCTGGCGGATTTGTATCGAGCATGATTGCAGAGTTAGCAACTGTACTGTCCGCCCTAAATCGTGCTAGCGACCGAACATTGTTAGTAGATGCAACGTATTCCCCGAGTTTATAGGTCTCTAGTGGTGAAGCTGGAGTTGTCGTCCCAAGGCCAACATTACCCGTTTCTGATATATACATCCGATATCCATATTCTGCGAGAGCGCTTCTGGTCCCCAAACCAATCGCCGCTTTATATGTGTGATCTACGTTTATAAAGTTTATGCCGGCGTTCCAGTTTCCAGACGATGACCTATGACCTATGGATGTATGATTGCCCGCAGTGTTATCGATATTTTGCATCACTAAGGGGGAAGCTTGACTGCCAAACCCAACTGCCGAAGTGGAGCCAATAAGATCCAAAGTGGGTTCTGTCATAAGACCAGCCTTTGTTAAGTACAGCGTACCAAAAGAGTTAGTTTGAAAATCAACGTAAGAGCTTCCGTCTGTTTGTGATAGTCTTAGCTGTGGACTAGAGGCATCAAGAATATCCATTTTCCGGTCCGGTGTCGTGGTGTTAATGCCGACATTACCGGAATCATCAATAACAACACCAGAATTTTGCATAAGTTTCCCAGTAGTACCATCAAATCGAGCAATGGCATTATCGGTAGCTGAAGCTGGCCCGACGGCTTGCC
>CAILAO010000109.1 GCA_903832105.1 uncultured Pseudomonadota bacterium
ATTCTCAGCATGGTGAAGATGGTAGTATTAATAGAGATAAGTAAATAAAAATGATCCTTACGATCTTTTGGGAAAAAGGAGCCGTTTCATGAACCTTCGATATAACCAAGTGACTTTTCTTTGTGCAGTTTGTTTCATATTTATGTGTGGCTGTATCCCGGCACATCTTCAAAAATATCAGAAGAACTCTCAAGGAGGGGATGCCCCTTCTAACGAAATAGCGGAACCCGATATGACCTTCTCTGGAGTTGATCCGACTGCGGGCCGAACTCCTCAGAAAAGTTGGAACTCAGGATCTTCACCAACACCAGCGATCTACCCGATTGATCAACAGACCTATCGTTTTCAAGTAAAAGATTCGGACGTCTGGGATGCTGTTCTCAGCGTCCTTTTGAAAAACTATAACCTAACCATTGTGAATCGCGAAACGGGCATTATCACGACGGAGTGGGATAGCTTTTATCTCAAACAGACAGTTTATAGGAACAAGGTGTCCGTCAGAGTTCGAAGGATTTCGTGGAACGCTTCTGACGTGACAATTCATAACAGTGTCGAGCGCCTGCAAGACGGATCTTCAGCTGGAACTGTTGGAGCTGTGTGGCTTCCTGCGGAAGACGTGGCCAATGAAAGTGCAAGACTCGTCCAAAACATGGCCCTTGCCCTAAATAAAACACCCCCCATTTCCCCAAGTGGCGTAGTCGCAACAGAAAAATCGGATCGGCCTGCAAATTAGGAATGTTGTTCTATATCAATCGGTTAACAATTCATCTCTAAACCTGATTGACATTTGAAAGATCGGCATTAACATCTCTATATGCTGCGACGTTCGATGGGATGGTCTGAAAGTACGTCGAGTACACGCTCTACCAGGAGACTTATAATGGCAACGTTCAAGCGAATTTTTTTCTTCTTTCTTGTCAATATTCTTATCATTGTAACAATTTCAATCATTCTCAGTCTTTTAGGAATCCAAGGATATCTCACATCAACAGGCATAGACTACGGATCATTGATGGTTTTTTGCCTTATTTGGGGCATGGTCGGTGCCTTTATGTCATTAGCGCTTTCTCGCGTGATGGCAAAATGGATGCTAGGGGTTAAAGTCATCAACCCAAGTACCAACGATTCAAGAGAACGCGAAATTTTAAACATGGTTTACGCCATGGCTCGCTCAGCAAACCTTCCAAAAATGCCAGAGGTCGGAATTTACAATTCTCCCGAGGTTAACGCCTTTGCAACTGGCCCAACCAAGAGTCGCGCTTTAGTGGCCGTGTCCGCCGGACTTCTTTCACGTCTCGATCGTCGTGAGGTAGAAGGAGTTATTGGTCATGAAATTGCCCATGTCGCTAACGGAGATATGGTCACCATGACTTTGATCCAAGGTATCATTAATGCCTTTGTCATGTTTTTGGCTCGGGTTCTTGCGTTTTTCGTTTCCCAATTTTTCAGAGGAAATGATGATAGGGAAGGACCTTCTCCCTTTATGAATATGATTTTAGTATTTCTATTTGAAATCGTATTCAGCATGTTAGGCTTGATTGTCGTCAGCTTTTTCTCAAGAACGCGCGAATTTAAAGCTGACCGTGGCGGCGCACAGATTGCGGGTCGAGATAAAATGATTGGAGCATTGGAAGCGCTGCAGCGAACAACACAGCTCATCAACAATGAACACGCCTCTCTTGCAACTTTAAAAATATCTGGAAAAAAGACCGGTGGGATAGTTTCTCTCTTTGCATCACACCCGCCTCTTGAGGAGAGAATTCAACGCTTGAAAGAATTCAAATAACCCGGGTTATTTGTCAAAAAAGGTGACTCTTAAATAGGCACTTCGGTACAAGTGGCCACGTCTGCCCCTATTTCAAACTCTGATCTATATTCCTGGAAATCCCAAACAAAGGGCGAGAGACCTTCCTCTA
>CAILAO010000110.1 GCA_903832105.1 uncultured Pseudomonadota bacterium
ATCGACTTTGATCCTACTGATAACAAGGCGTCATCGGGTGACAATGGTGATTTTGCTATTAATAACAACACCCTTGCAACGCGATGGTCTGGATTTCGTTCTGTATCAAGGAGAATGGAGAACACGCAACATTCGTCCTGGAATTCTCCTCCAGTTTTCGTCTCACGCGCTTGAAAAACTCCCTGAATTGTTAGCGGCTTAGAGAATCCAATGAGCCGTCTCTTTCTCATTCATGCCAAGAAAACCCAATCTGGAAAAGCTTCTAAGACGTGGAGGAGAAATTTTTCTCGGAAACAGCCTGGAGGAGAATTGGGGATTTCCCAAAACTCAATGGTTAGACCCTATGGAAACTAAAACCAAATTAGAACGCAGTCAAAAGCTTATTATGACTGATGAAGCAAGGGTTTTGAGACTTTTGAGGCAGGAGCGCGGACTTACCTTGCGACAAGTGAGCGCAGCTATCGGAATGTCGCACACCTACATCGCACACATTGAGGCTGGAAGGATGGCGGTACCAGGCAAAGCGATCCTGATGAAGATGCTTGGGGTCTATGGGATTGATGACTACAAAGTCTTTTACGACAAGGTTCGAAACTTCAAGGACCACATGACGCCTCGGCAGCAATTGCTGGAACTGATAGAACACTTGAATGATGAAAGGATTGACTTTCTGCTGAAGATGGCAAAGGGATTAGCTGAAGGCAAAATGGTTGTTTTGGTTTGATGTTTCTTTTGGGAGGAAAATGTTCCAAATATCTCGGATTTCAGAAGGTGGAGGATCTTAGGGCGGATTTCTTGTTTGAGTTGTCATGGCTTGCTTCGAGCTGTTTCGGGATGTGGTTGACCCTTTTGGGACCCTTCTGATTAATTTTGGCATATAGAAAATGATATACAAATGGTATCTGAATAGTATAATCTAGGCATATATCTGTGTTGATTGGCTAACATGATCAAACCAGCGCGTCAATAAAAGTGAGTAAGATGTCGATGAAATCAGAAAGCAAGAAAAGATCAGTGTCAGCAAAGACTCTCGACAAAAAGTTTGATCAAGGCGATGACGTCAGTGAACACTTTGATCTCGATAAAGCTATTCGACGAATCAATGTTGATTTTCCAGTCTGGATGTTGAAAGCTCTAGATGAAGAATCTGAACGTCTTGGAATCAACCGCCAAGCCTTGATTAAGGTTTGGATTGGAGATCAGATTGAACAGATGAGACAAAGGAAGAAGGTTTGAATGTGTACAGCAGCTTCTTTTGCATAAATGGGATACCACATGGTAAATGAGGATGTGCAAAGCAAACTTAGCAAAAGGAAAGAAAAATTTGAACGCATCTAAACAACATGACTCTTTCAAATGCCCCACAATTGCTGAAGCACTTTGTGAAATTCATTTTTCCGTGAAACCGGAAACAGCGAACTCAAATTGGGCAGATACACTCAAAAAGCATCTTGGCGACGCCTACCCACATCTTGAAAACAAAGAACATCGGCAATTCAAAGCAGAAATTAGCCCACAAGGTGTGTCTGTAAATCCAATAGGGACTTCGATCGCTTATCATGTTTTTAAGCATGCAAAAAGAAACCATTTGATACAAGCATTTCCCAATTTGCTTACAATAAATGAAATCGAAAAATATCCAGGTTGGAATGTTGTTATAAAGGATCTAGAAACCGCCTGGACAAGTCTCCAGCGAACCATTTCAGTTGAAAAAATTAGTAGGATAGGTCTGCGCTATATCAACAAAATTCCCCGTATGAATCCCGATGAATCCGTGTCAGAGTGGTTAAAGCCAAGTGAGTTTTATCCTTCACGGATTTTAATCGCCAAAGCACAATTTGCTTCTCGTTTTGAAACCTTCATAGATGACGAACATCGTGCGATAGTTGTTTTAGCTGAAGGTCTATCTCAGACAGGAGAAAAACCTATTATTTTCGATATTGACGTCGTTTCAGAGGCAAATATTGAGCCAAATTGGGATCTTGTCGAGAAAACGGTTGGTTTTTTGCATGACCAAATTTGGCAGGTTTTCAAACCTGCATTGTCACCAAAATTAGAAAAATATTTGAATGGAGGCGGTATATGACAAGCGTTCTTCAAATCAATTTTGCATCTTCCAGCCATGCGATTAGCCCACTGCTTAATTCTGAACTTGCTTTGTTCGAGAGAACTATTGTTCAAGCCCAACAGTTGGGAGATCCGACTTTGGCTAGTTTTTCCGCTTTCAATCCGGGTGAACACTATTTAAGAACGTTGAGATATAAAAAGGCAGCGAAACTCCTCAACGCATGGATGAACGAAGAAAGTGATTTTGATTTACAAATATATCCCGGTCTTGAAAAATCTTTGAAGGACAACGGACCTTTGAAATGCAGTGAGGGTTAATTGTTGCGATTGATCCTTGATACGAGCGTTCTAGGGAAAATCTGCCATCCAAAACCAAATTTGGAAATTTCGGGCTGGATTAAAGGTGTTTTGGAAGCTGGTAAAGCGGTCATTTTTATTCCAGAAATTGCTGATTACGAGTTACGTCGTGAGTTGGTCCGAATCAAAAGCCAGATATCTCTGGATCGCCTAGATCAACTGGAAAACCTTTTGGAATACGTTCCAATTGAAACTTCACATATGAGAAAAGCAGCTGAGTTATGGGCTAAAGCTCGAAGCAAAGGTAATGTAACTGCTCCCAAAGAAGCCCTCGATGGGGACGTGATTCTCGCTGCTCAAGCCATTGCTGTAAATGCAACTGTACTTACTGAGAATGTGAAGCATCTGTCTTGGTTCGTAGATGTTAAGAGTTGGCAAGATCTCGTGTAATAGGTTGGTGCAAGCCAATTATAACATCGACAACCCCGCATAATGGCTCTCTCAGGAGAGCCTGCGATTAGTTGCCAAATGCTTGACCAATAGGGCCGTGCCGATGAACGAAGTTCCGAAAGATAATTTATTTGGGAGGATACTTATAAGTGACTACGACTTCAACAATTGATTTAACCACACAAGGATATGTAAAGATCGGACCAAACCCGGGAGCTACCTCACGCGCTGACGAGACTGCTCGAATACAGAGTGTTTCTAGAGCATTGAGTAAAGGATCTGATTGCGACATACGAATTGAGGATGGTATCACCTGGATGCGCAATAATGCACGAAAGCGAGGTAATTCCGTACCTCCACTTTTAAATGAGTTTGCGTGTATTGGCAGACAAGATATGCCTAATGCCGAACTGTTCGGTCGCCTAGAAACGGATTATAAGAAGACGAGATACTACAGTGCCGAAAGACATGTGATCTCTTTGAATCAGGTCCGGCAATTTGTATCATCGTTTGAACAGGAAACTAGAGAATGGAAAGCGCTCCATCAATTGTCAATGGCAATTTCGCTTTGCAACCCTGATGATCTTGCTGCTACACTTCAGTTAGCGTTGACAGCTCTCTTCCAACGTTTTCCTGAAACAAGAGTTCTCATTTTTACTACAGATTTTGCATACGAATCTCGTCTTGCTGGAATTAGGGGCGGATACTCGCTCTCACAGTACCCCTTTCAGGAATGGACCAACGGATTCGCATCTTTGAGGCAATGGCATACGATTAGTACAGTGAATCAACCGCAAGTTATCTTCAACCTCGGGTCTCTTGCATTTTATCCGCAGGTACCTTTTTTTCAGACTGGCCCATTGGGCTTACGGTTGATTTTTGTATTTGAATCTCCGATGAAAATCGAGACTCAAGAGTTTCCGGAATCTTGGTTGAGTTTTACGGAATCACGAACAGACTTTGCCGATGAAGCCAGGTCACATGCTGATATTTTGGAAAATCCAAATGGAGATGTCGCAAATCGTTCTGCACATGCGAGGTATCAGTGCGCTAGACAGTTTAGCAGTACGGATATGATTGCATTTATTCGCTGGTTGACATCCCAATACAATGAGTTATTCTTTCGACTTGCTGAACCGGGAGAGTTTCTGACCGATGATTTTGTTGATTTCGTCAAGGCGGTTGAGATTCCTCTTTCAATTGATCGGTTTTTAAGAAAGGCGTGTGCATGCGTGGCTTCAAATCAAAACCATGCCAGAAAATCAACGACAATGGAACTTGCGGACTTGATAGAAAGCGTTCGCCGTGTCTTCACACCAATTCAAACTGGTGATTGGTTCAAGTTTTTATGGAACCCACTTCAGGGCAAAAACGCATTAATTGCGTGTTTCAGAAATTTACCGCAACCATTTTTGGATCACTTTACTCATGAAACCGAACTCATCTATCAGGAGCTGGTAGATGTCATCCAACGCTCAATAACCATCCGCTCCAAGATGACTACTGGCGGAATCTATGTCCGTGATAGGAGGCTCGCAACTGAAAACATGGAAACGTGGCCCGAATTCATTGGCAATGTGATGCGAGCGCTTAGAAATTCACATCATGGCTATTTAACAGAATCCGATCCTTCAGCAAGACCCTCAAGATATTTGGCATTGGTGACTGGAGATACCCCGGATTCTCTCTCGCATCTGGGTATCATTTGGACCTTAGGGCTTCTTGCTAGCCCGCAAGATCTTATTGCGTGGAATTGGCAAGCAGTTTCTGCATGGGATTAATCGTTGCTTTGAAGCTCGATAGTTGAGCACCCAGTCTCTACGTTCACACAAAACTTTCAGGAGGAGTCATCGGTGACAAAATTGACTTAAAATAAGAACTGATCCGATCATAGTAGGGAATGCCAGATTTTCCAGTACCAACCGAGAACGTAGCCTTGCTTTCACTCCACTGGAAGTCTAAAATCCCCTTATCAAATCAACTTGGAGGTTCAAATCATGGAAGACCGATCAAACAAAAATACAGGAACAATTCAACCGACGAACCGTGAAAACAAAAAAATCCAAGAAACTGCGTATTACCTTGCTGAGAAAAACGGCTTCAAAGGAAAATCGACGGATTATTGGCTGGAAGCGGAGCGGCAGGTTAAGGGCCAGACTGGTGGAAATGTGACGAATATTGGGAATAAGAAGTGCTAAACCGGGCATTCAAAGCTGAATTTCAACAAAGGAGAGGTTAGCAGTTCTTTTGTCTTTTACGGATAATTGATAGAATTAGAAGATTGTCAACTTTTTGTTCATTACAAAACCTTTTTGAAAAGGATTCTGATGCCAGTCGATTCAAATACTATACGAGCGCATTTTCTTCCTCAAAGTTATATGAAAATGTGGACATCATCAATGGGAGAACCTTTTGTTTTTTGTAAAAAAAGAAATCCAGTGGATAAGACATGGTCAGTCGCGAAAGAGGAATCAACTAAATCCATCTGCCATGCACCAAACCTTTATCGTAGCGACTCGGCTACTACAGAATGCGTTAACAATTTCGACTCTTTTATGGGAGAACTGTTTGAGAAAAACATTAGGCAGTCTATCTCTGAATTACTGACACTCGACAATTGTAAATTGGTCTCTGAAAGCACACGAAGAGCAGTGTCACAGTTTATTTCTTTTCAGTTAGGCAGAGACCCTGAAATGAAAAATAATTCTGCATTAACAAAATCCGTAGCAATTGATAACGCCTCTAAAATATCACTTAGACCAACTGATAAGTTGGAACAGGATCGCTGCAGGCAGTTATTGAAACAACGAGGAATGGAAAACTACGCGGATCTAAAAACTCACTTTGAAAACTCAGATTATGATCCTTATCTATCCTCTATACTATGGAATGGAATTATCCTCGGAAACACATTTTTCTTCTCAGAATGGCTGCTTCAAAGCACCAACGAAGGAGTTATCACAGCAGATCATCCTGTTTCGATTTACGGCAAGTCTTTTGACGATTATCAAGTCATAATCCCCTTGTCATCCAGACATTATTTGATTATTGATGAATTACGAAAAGGAAACGATATTGCAGAATCTGCGCCTACTCAATGTCCAATGCCATTGTTCACTACATACAAGGATGAGTTGAGATCTGTAATAAATAAATATATCCCTAAAAGAAAACACAACGAGTTTTTAATTTCAAATGACGCGCAGGTTTTGGAAGACCTCATTAAAGAGCTGACCTAGTAATAATTTCTATCACATCGACCACTGACTTCTTCTCCCCACTTGGACTCATCGCAATCATCAACGTCAAAGCCACCAGCGCCGCGTTGCCAATTCGTTTGCCACCGCCCTTGCAGTAAAGTGCTCCATTTCGCGCTAAGAACCAAACAAAAAGAAACGCAGCGATTCTTTTGTTACCATCAACGAAACAATGGTCCTTCACAAGGAAATATAACAGGTGCGCCGCTTTTGCTTCTTCATAGGTTAAAACAAGAGTTGATTGGCCTGTTGCCGTTTCTGAGGGTATGTATTGCCATCACGATAGACGTCGAGCTATGATCCTCCACTCATATGGAGAGATAATATTATGACGGCTGATTGGACCTATTTTTCGCCTGAAATGAGTTTCCGTAGCTTTCTGGTTGGAGACAGTAACCGAGACGCTTACCAAAAGGTCTTGGCCGCCACCACACCAAAAAGTTTAGCATTCACTATTATCTCCCACATAAATGTAAATGATTTTGTCGTCAGCCCGTTGCTGTAATAGGGCACGATGGGTTGGAACTGAGGGGAGGCTGAGGAAATTCAGCTTCTCTACCACCTCCGACATTTTGTGATCTATTTTAATAGGAAATGACGAAAAAGGAATCTTATTTGGTGGTTAAGAGATATGAACTCGATTGAGAGATATAACCAAATTTAGTTCATATCTTATGTTTTGAGATATACCCTGTTAAAATTGGATGAAGAGATCATGTTTGATATGCTTTAAATGGAATAAATTTTAACTAGCCTATGGAATGGGTCTATGTGTCAAACGCTTCTTAAACAAATTTTCAATCGTGGGGGCATTGCAAATATTCATAAAGAGATTGTAAAAGACGCAGAGAATTATTTTGACGCTTTGGATATTCAACCAGCACTAATAGATTTTCTTGTAAATTCAACTAACCGTTCACTTAAAGTTGACAAAATTGACAGAAACAAACACATGAAACTTGTTCACAGTCTTCAATCCACTAAGCGGGTAAAATGGAAAATTTTTGGGGTATATAATGATCTCGAAATCAAAGTCATGGAAACAAGGCGATCTTTTGTTCAAGATGTAAATACATCGGGAAACGGAGAAATTCTAAAAGATACTGATCCAAAATATGGAGATTTGTCGAAAATAGGTAAGCTCACTTCGGCTTCTTCAGTTTTACTAGCGATCAAATATTTTTGGATTTTTAAAAGATATCCTCTAAATAAATATAATTGTTTTCCAGCTAATACGGGACCTGTTAAGAAAGCGACGAAGGTTCTTTGGGGCAATGAATTTAAAGATATGCTCGAAGCTAAAAAAATTCATGATCAATTAGCAAGTGAGCTTGATATGAATGTGATTGATGTGAATACTGCCCTTTGGATTATCGGCAACGAAATGCACAAACGAACAAAGAAACGTCGCCGAAAATGATTTAAGAAATTTTTCATTCCTAAAAAACAATATCTTAGAAAACTAAACCGAAGTTAAGAAGCTAGAGGCTCATCAGTTCCATGAAATTTGGTCAAAATTGGCTCCGATGTGATTTTCGTTTTATTATTTGAAAAACTTTTGAGGTGGTCTTTTTTCACCCTTAGTAAAATCGGCAAAAATCGACCGGAACGCTATTTTCTGGCACTAGGACTTAAAGTGACAACGCTTTAAAACCAAAGCTATGTGCGGGTAGAAAACCCTATCAAGAACAAATACTGTGTTTTTGCCCGGAATATTATAGATCCAACTCCTACCCCAGAAGAGGTTCGCACTATTTTGAATTTCTCGTGTTTATTGTGATACTACTTTTCAGGGCATCATCTTCATTTATACTTGGAGCGCTCTGTTTTTAGAACTCCGATGGCGAAATCAATGGAGGCAGCTTCGCTTGAGGTTTCTTTGTGGTCATAAAACTTGGATAGGTCAGTTTTGGGCGCGCGTTTCTTGCCTCTTGCGGATTGAAAGAGATCAAAAATTGTGCAATCAAGAGCTTTTGCTAAGGTCTCCAGAGTATCGATGGTTACATTCGGGCCAGTGTTTTCTAAATGATTCACATACCTTACTGTTTTTCGGCACTTATCTGCTAATTCCTGCTGAGTCCAGCCAAGCTGTTTTCGCCTTGCTTTTAGGTTTCTAGAAAAATCCTGTCGTAGGTTCATCTCTCGCCTCCTGTTTTAAGTTACTGGAACGAGAGAGATTATCTATGGCGTTAAGATTACATAGAAATCATAGTTCCTAAATATTTACTAAAGTTTTGCCCCTCAGTTCCGATAAGTCTATCGAGTGTGATGTTAAACGTGGGTTTTTACTTGATTATCGATGTGCCTTTTTAGAGTATTCGGAGGAATAGCGCAACAAAACGACGACGCAAAGCTTTAGGAGAAAACACTATGAAAACTATTTTGATGAGAACTATTTTTTTTGCCGTGATGGTTTTGATTTTCGTTTCTTGTAAGATTCCTTCAACAGAATCCGCAAAACAAGCGTTAACACCAACAAACAGCTCTACCAGTACAACCACCCAAACTGATAGCTCAAGCGGGGAAACCAGCACGGCAACCTTTTTAATGCAGCGGGCGTAATACTGGGCTGCACCTCCAATGGCATTGAGGTAGACTGCTCCATGCTCCTGAAGCCCCTTGAGGGTTTTAGGGCC
>CAILAO010000111.1 GCA_903832105.1 uncultured Pseudomonadota bacterium
AGACTGCATTTAGTTAAACCCTTCGGATTCTCTTTAGATGACAAAAATTTACGCCGCGCTGGACTTGACTACTGGCCTTTTTTGGACCTGGAGATTCATGACGACATTTTTGAACTTGTCAGAGGTTTTGACAGCAAAGTCGCTTTCTTTTCCAAAAAGGCTACGAAAATTTACACAGATGTTCCCCGCGACACGGAACTACTGGTTTTTGGGCAGGAAACGAAGGGGCTTCCTGAGGAGTTATGGGAAGTTTTTTCTGAATGTTTCTATTATATTCCCATCTTCCATCCTGGTGTTAGAAGTCTAAACCTCGCAAACGCAGCGTCCGTCGCCCTATACCACCAGCTTTATAAAAGATCGCCAAACCATAAACCCCTTCAAGGCGGATATATTTAATGATAACGGATAGATACGTCTGTTCGTTTGGGGCGTGCCCACTTATTTTGCGCTATTCTCTTTAAAATTAATTTGATAGAGGTAAAAGTCGACTTTTTAAAACTTGGGAGGTTTTATGTACAGTTTGCTTTCTCGTTCTCGTTCTCGTTTTGTCGGTTTTTCTTGTGTAGCCTTGGTCGCTTTTTTTCTCGGTTCGTCAGTTGGTTTTGGAGTTGAACTCAGTTTAATGTCTGGGTTGTACAAAAGTGAATCCAATAAAAACGATGGAAAAAATGCAGGTGGCTCGAGCACGATTCAACTCGGGAGTCGTCTCGGCGACACAATTTCCGGGTCAAAAATGCATTGGTTTGGTGAGGCTGGACTTATCTCGCGTTCCTATACCGCTGCGGAAGGGGCAAAGGCGCCAGATGGCTCTACAGGTATCGAGCTTGGCGGTGGCGTCCAGTACTTCTTTGAATCTTTTTCTGACAAGATTTCTCCTTATTTGGCCGGTGGTGTTAAATTAATCAACGATAAAGATGCAAGTGCTTTGACATCAGAAACGGAAACAACGGGACTACTTTATCGCGGGCTAATAGGCCTCAAATTAAAGTTTGATCGTGCTGTTTTTGTGATGTTAGAAACTCAACTCTTTGAGAGCGCCCTCTTCGAAACTGAGAAAACAAAAACCCTAGCCACGGACACAAAAACGGAAAAATCAAAAACTGAGCTTTATGTTGAGGGGGCCGGCAATTTGGGGGCAACAATGGTCGGTGTAGGATTCGTTTTCTAGATAAAAACTTGACCTTCTGTTCAAAGCAAGGTAAACCGGCCTATTCTAAGAATAGTGAGGTATCTAGGGTCCTCTGTGGATCCTAGATATTTTGTTTGTAGGAGAATGTTATGGCAGTTCCAAAGTATCGAACATCAAGTTCAAAACGTGATATGAGAAGGTCGCACCATGCCCTGAAAGCTCCGCCATCTTCCATATGCCCCGGGTGTAATGAAGTGAAGCAGCCGCATTCAGTCTGTCCGAGCTGCGGCGAGTACAGGGGCAAGGTTGTTATTGAGCCTAAGGCAACAGAAGCATGGGATGGAAAAGACTTCGAGACTGGCGGAGCCAAGTAATTCATGCCGTCGTTTTTAGCGATGTTTCCGGGACAGGGGTCCCAGTTTGTAGGCATGGGGAAAGAGCTTCTTGGTGAGTTTCCCGATGTTAGAGTCATTTTTGAAGAAGCAGAAGACGCCGCACGCATTCCTGTCAGGAAGCTTTGCTTTGACGGTCCGGAAGATGACCTCAAACTGACAGCCAACACTCAGCCATGTATTTTGACCGTTAGTATTGCCTATTGGCGAATCTTGACAAAAGAGGCCGGGGTGACTCCTGCGCTGTTTGCCGGGCATAGTCTAGGTGAATATTCGGCACTTGTAGCGGCAGGAAAACTTGAATTTTCTCGCGCAGTATATCTTGTAAGAATGAGAGGGGAAGCCATGCAAAAGGCTGTACCTCAAGGTCTTGGCAGTATGGCTGCTGTTATGGGTTCTGGTGTCGAGACGCTCGAGCCTCTTTGTAAGTCTATTTCTAGCGCCAATAGCGTTGTTGAAGTCGTGAATTATAACAGTCCTCAGCAACTTGTGGTAGCTGGTCATAAGGCTGCAGTGGACGCGCTAAGTAGAGAGCTGGAGAAAGATAACATTCGATCAATTATGTTGCCCGTGAGCGCTCCGTTTCATTCATCGTTGATGGGACCGGCAAGGGAAGGCATGACACCGCTTTTAAATGATACAAAATTCATTAAAAACAATACAAAAGTTGTTGCTAATATCACCGGAAAAATCGAAGAACCCTATGACGCATCTTTTCTAATAAGACAAATGGATGGTCCTGTTCTTTGGATGCAATCGCTTCAGACGGCATCCGAATGGGGATGTGATACTTATTTGGAGGTTGGCCCTGGGAGGGTTTTGTTCGGATTAGCTCGACGCGTTCTCCCCCGCGAAGCAAAACTTATGCATGTTGAAGATTTAAAAAGAACGATTCAGGATCTATTAATCGTTAGAAGTTAGGTAAAAAAGCTGACGTTTTTCTGCGGCAGAAATTTTAATGCAGACAAAAACAGAGGCGAAGACGAACCCTGCAGCAGAAAACACAGCACCGATAAATAGAAGAACGCCAATTCCCTCAATGATTCTAGAGTAAAATTCAGGATGGCGCACGAGAAGGAAAGGACCTCCCCGCGCGATTTTCATCGGCGAAATTGCGAGAGATCTTTGATGCCAATATTCTTTTAAACTATGAGTC
>CAILAO010000112.1 GCA_903832105.1 uncultured Pseudomonadota bacterium
CGAATCTTGGCTTGTCGCGTGTATCAATTCCGGCCATGGGTGCCATTAGGAATAAAACGAAGTTAGCAAATTTATGTCACTGGGATTAAGCGGTAACAAACGGTCGATCAATCAGACGGAACAATAAACACAAAATGACTATCACAGGAAAAACTCGAATCAAAATCCACCCAAGCGTCGTATAAGAACCAAAAGAGAAAAAATCTGACATTGGCAGAGAAAAACCAGCTATTTGCTCAAGACTCCATACAATACCATCTGGGAAGCTTTTTTTGATCACAAATTTGTTAAAAACCAGTGCATAATATAGAGCCAGAATCAAGCCTAAAAGAAGAAACTTCCAGCGGAGCAAAAAGGAAAGTAGACAACGGGAAAACGCCTTAAAGCTAGCAAGCTCACTGATTGACAACTGAATAAACCAACTTAACAGGACGACAAAAGAAACGATACAAATGTAATATGCTTGATGCTCATCGCTTGAAATAGTCAGCAGAAGAATAAATCCAGCTAGAGCGTCCCAAAATCTGGACTCTTGATATAAATGGTGGCGCAAAATTGCCCCGAAATAAAGGGGAAGTAATATAAAGGCAACGCCGCCACCATGCCCTCCCACGAGATACATAAATCTGTAAGGTAGAAATGACACGCAAAATGCTGCGGCAATTCGAACATAAAAGCTCTTTGTAGCGGCACCTAACATGAAGTAGACCGACCAAAAAACGGCAATAAATGGGAAAATGATCATTCCAACGTTATAACCGATAATATTTCCCAAAAAACCTTGAAACAAAGCTATAAGTTGAAATTGAAATCCAAATGAAAGATCCAATCTTAGTGGGTCTATGTTTGAGGCGAATGTAAACTGGTCCACAAAGGGAGAGAGTCCTGATAAAATATTAAATTTAAGCTTCCAGGCGAGAAAAAATATTTGGATGTAGTCCCCACCGAAGAAAGAAGGCCTAATGAGCGTGGGTCCCGATGATGCCCATCCCGGAATAGTGGTGCTAAAATTCTCCCACCATAGCGGATGCTGGATGAGCAGCCAAAGCGGAAAAAAAGCCGGACATAGAAAAAGCAAAAATAAATATCGAAGTTTTTTGTTGAAATTTTGACTATCGAAAAGTTCTTTTAACATAAGAGCGTCCTAAGGGACTTAAAATAAACAAGAAAAAAAACCTATGAGAAGATAATAGAAGATCACGTTCAGTGCAAGATAAAGCCCACCTAAAAAATTAGGGTGGGGTGACAACGACTGCTTTGAACAGCAAGGATATGGGTATGTGGTCGGGGGAGTCTCGGTGAAGTTTCAGGGGCATTGCTTTAAGTGTTTATTTATGTTACTTGAAAAGGATTAGAAAATCGGGACGTTGGCTTCCTGGTGAACCATAGTGGACATTGAAACGTGAGAATTGCATTCGTTATACAAAGATGCGGGGTTGAGGTCAATGGCGGAGCGGAAGTCCTTTGCCTCAAGGTCGCAGAGCATATTGCAACATTTGCAGAAACAGAGATACTAACGACCTGCGCACTGGATTACATGACCTGGGCGGACCATTACCCCCCAGGCATCGAGATGATTGGCAAAGTAAAAGTGCGGCGTTTTCCCGTCGCAAAAGAGAGGGATCCGGCGTCATTTGAAAAGTTTTGTGCAGATCTTGAAAGTCAAGTAAAAGCATCAAACAATGGCAACTCAAAAATCTCACGCAGCACCCAAGAGCAGTGGATGAAGGAGCAGGGGCCAATCTCTGAAGACTTGAAGAAGTTTATTGTAAATCATAAGTCCGATTATGATGCTTTTATTTTCTTTGGATATCTTTATGCTACGACATATCATCTTCTTCCTTTAGTTCATGAAAAAGCAATATTAGCTCCATTTGCGCACGACGAATGGCCCATCCACCTCACGATGTGGGACCACCTTTTTACGAAGCCACGAAAAATAGTTTTCAGCAGTATCGAAGAGCGAGCTTTTCTTTTGAAACGATTCAAGAAAACTCCTCTGTCTGGCCCCACAATCGGTATGGCCATTGATAAGGTGGACGATGTTGATCCTGAAAGATTTCGTGTCCGCTACGGTATCCGAAATCCTTTTCTGCTTTATGTTGGAAGGATTGATCCCCTTAAAGGTTGTCATCAGTTATTCGACTTTTTTCTACGCTGGAAGCATGGTGATTTGCCGTTTGTCGCTAAGGCGCTCAGGAAAGTTACGGGTTGGACATGGATGCGAAAGCCAGAAGACTTTCACTTGGTCCTGTTGGGTAGATCCACCATGAC
>CAILAO010000113.1 GCA_903832105.1 uncultured Pseudomonadota bacterium
GAATAGGAAGAACAAACGCCATTTTTGTGGTTTAATAAGGGTATGATTTCGTTCAAAAAACATGGGTTTTTTGAACGCTAGGCTGATTTGACGCTAAATCCGAGCCTGAAGGGCGAGGAAACTTTGCCTTTGTTTTTTAACACCGAGCCAATGTAGTTCATTTCTTTATCGTTCGTATTGTTACCGCTCATTTCTTTTTTGAGCGCTGCGTCATCGGTGGCAAATATTCGACTGACTGTCGACGAGTTTTTTGCCATATTGAATGATTCGACTTTCGAAAATTTCGCCACGGAACCAAGATAGCTTACAACAGCATCAATGCGACGCGCGGCGAGTTTTTCATCTTCCGAAGACAGCTTTGCTCCCTTCTCCGATGGAAAAGAATGATCAGACCAACCTGCCACTGCGATCTTAAGCTGCGATGGGTTTTGATCCAATGATTTGACCAGAGCCGCAATATTTTGCTTTTCACTTGCCGTTAAAGTCGAGCTTTTTGCGCTAAAATCAATAACTAGATCTTTTCGATTAATCACATCATCGACAAGTGTTTTTGTTCCTACCTCGGCTTTTTCCACTGATTTATTGACTTTTTGCGAGACACTTTCCTCTGCTTTCAAGATTGCTGGTGAGAGAACACTCAGCAAAAATCCTGTTGTTACAACCAACGTACTTAATGACCTTTTCATGTTTCACTCCTTTATGGGATGATCTTCTTAGACAAAACAGCTCGCGAGACCGTGCAACAAGCATACCAATGCAAGTATGGACCTCCTGCAAGGATGAGTCTCTATCGCAACACACTGATGATACGTGGGTTATCCATAACGGTCTCCGCGACAAAAAATATGGAGTACAATCGCTTCATGCTGTGGAGCAAAAGCATACACCTGCAGTTGCCTTTTTTTTGTCTCAGAAAAGGATACGTATGGTGATTTCGCCTTCAAAATAGCCATAGCTAATGGGTGTGAAGAGCAGAGTTGGCACAACGGCGGCCCCAACTTGTATGGGAGTTTTCGGAAAGACAAAATTGAGGCCCAAGGGTATGCGCCCGCCGACCAAAGTCTCCGAATGATCGCGTGTATCATGGTCGCTGACCCAATAGTCGGACTCGTCGTGAAGTATCACCAAACCGAACCCCCAAAATGGCGTGAGCATTTGCGCCGCCGAAAAAATACTTGGGTAAGCAAAAGCGTAGTCAGCGGTCGCCGCAAAGTCTCCACTCCGTCCCCACGCAAAAGCTCCCTGCGCAAAGTTTGTGTCGTTTAACTTGCTGTAAAGCGAAAGCCCAACAATCCCTGAAAACGCAATTCCAACACCCAACTCATGTTCGGCGGCGTTTGCAGTCTTGGTAACGGTCACGTCGAAAAGTGTGGCAACGAACAAAATCGCAAACATAAAAAACAAATTTTTTTTCATAGTTTTTCCTTCTGTGGTTCTATTGACTTTGGGCATTCGTAAGCTGAAAACTCGAGATGTATTTGATCTTTTTCCTCCAGGAAAAGGGGAAAAGCTTTCTCGGCGTTTTTGCAAATTGCATGCCATGAAAGCGTGTAACAGAAGGAAATTAATGAAGCCTCTAACCCATATTACAAACTTATTGGGTGTCTCTATGACCTCAAATAATTCATCGGTCCGTGATCAGTGCGTAATTTTTGGAACGAACAAAAAAGCTGTATGTTTATCAGTTAAAAAGTGGTAAGTAGCACGCGCTGTGGGTCTGTTTTTAAGGAACTTATCAAAAGGGAGAGAACAGTCATGACAAGCGAAACAATTTCTGTAAAACCGCAACACATTGTCTTTGGTGAGCTAGGACGAAACTGGAGTTGGCTTTTGGCTCTTGGAATCCTGTTTGTTGTTCTTGGTTTCATCGGTCTAGGCATGGTATTTGCCGTTACAATGGTAAGTGTCCTCATGTTTGGATTTCTGCTTTTGGCAGGCTCGATAGTACAATTGATCGACGCTATCAAGTGCAAGGGGTGGAAGGGCATTATGCTTCATATCACCATCGCACTGCTCTATCTATTTGCTAGTATTTCGATTATAGCTGACCCTTTGGACGCCTCGGCACTTCTCACGCTTATTATCGCGTCTGTATTGATCGTCGTCGGGTTTGCAAGAGGTATTATGGGTTTTCAGATGAAATCTTACAGAAATTGGTTTTGGCCTGTGCTAAGCGGTTTCATTTCGATCGTTTTAGGAATTTTTATCGTGACAGAGTGGCCGGTTTCAGGACTTTGGGTCATTGGATTATTCGTATCAATCGAATTGATCTTGAACGGCTGGTCTTATATCTTTTTGTCGCTGTCGGCAAAAAGCGCTCGTGGTGGCGAACTTAATTCTGCCCCCTCCGGACAATAAAAAAAGGAGAGTAGCGTTTTACATCGCGACTTCTCCTGAAAGCGTCCTCAAAACGTCAGGCCTTGGAGTACGCTAAAATCCGAAACCCCGTGCCTGTCAATGGTTTTATATTTAGTCAAATTTTGTTCCCTAAGCCCCGGACCTTGCTCCCCATAAACCATCCCTATCCCCATCCTTTTTAATCAACTGCAGGATGAGGATAGGGATGGGGCAAAGGACGTGGGGCTTAGGAAACAGGGGCTTGGGGAATTGGTGAGGGAAAAAGGATGAAAATTTTGGGGTATTCCCAACTTCAATCCTACTGACCGCCAACCCCGTGCATCATCCCTTGGCGGTGATTCCACATCCTGCCCATTGCTGGACAACCGTTTTTCTCGTCTTTTAATGGGCAGTTGTTCATCATTTGGGTATGACACTCCTGCGCTGGTTTGCCAGATTTTAAGCACTCGGCAGCTTGTTTGTGAATTTCAGCCATTTTTTCATGCAGTTCGATCTGTTTTTGTGGCTCAAGGTTGTTCCACATCATACCGCGCCCACTCCGGTCTGGACCAGCTTTTTGCGCCGTTTTTGCAGGGTCCGCAGCCTGAGCTGATCCTTGTAAAAATGTGAACAGCCCAAAAACGATCGCTAGAAACAATGTTAAAGTTTTCATCAGGGGTTTCCTTTCGTTACTGATTGATTCGATCTCAAAGTTATCTGTACCCAGCAAAGAACATGCAAAAAGCGGTCCTTAAGCCTTTTGATTTTTCAACGATACTTCGAAAAATATCATCAATATCAGGCACGAATCCTGCAGGACAAAGCATGTTTTTTGTTGTGGCGGGTTCCATTGCGAACCTATTCCCCGCGGCTTTAGACCTGCCGCCTTCTTTCACTTTGGAATGACGAACGTGACCCATGACTGTAACATATGACTTCCTTCGACTTTCGATCCAAATCGCTTATTATGTGCTTGTTTCGCTTGTAATCGTTTTAATACTCGCCCGTAAACGAGAACCCGAAGCGGCTCTTGCTTGGATTCTTGCAGTCATTTTTCTTCCGATGATCGGAATCATTTTGTTCTTTCTTGCGGGCGTCAGAAAAATTCCGACGCGTCTAAAACGAAAGCTGTATCACAGAAACGAGTTTAACAAGAAATTTAGTGAACAAGATATCCTGATAAATCCGATCTTTGATTCGTTTCACACACCTGATGTTGTGAGATCCTCGGGACCGGAATTTATTCCAACACAGAGATGGTCTGCTCTTAATATCATCGCCGACAAATTGTCGGATTCTCGGAAACGTTGGGGTAACTCGATAGAACTTTTAGCAGACGGAGAAAAGGCATTCGACGCGATATTTACGGCAATCGAGGCCGCCAAAGATCATGTTCATATTGAAAAATTTATATTCCGTTACGATCAGCTTGGAAAAAGACTAGTTGATCTTCTTATTAAAAAAATCAAACAAAACGTCGAAGTTCGCGTCCTTGTTGATGCGTTTGGTTCCGTATTTGCTTGGACTCTCCTTGCTCGTCTTCGTCAGGCAGGGGGTCACGCCGCTGTATTTATGCAGCTTTTACCGCTTTTTAAGCGTTTCACTCCTAACTTCCGCAATCATAGAAAAATTGTGATTTGTGACGGTAGCGTCGGATTTTTTGGAGGTCTCAATATAGGAGATGAATATCTTGGACATAGAAAACGCCTTCTTTCCGATTGGTGTGATGTCCACTTGAAAGTCGCAGGTCCTGCTGTTCTTGATCTGCAGAGAATTTTCGCAGAAGACTGGGACTTTGCAACGGGAGAGTTTTTGTCCGAGGAACGATATTTTAGAGATATTCCAGCAATTGGTTCAGCCCCGATTCAAATTGTCAGTTCCGGTCCGGATGACGATCTGAATGCCATTCGGAGTATTTATTTCTCTGCGATGACACACGCTGACCAATCACTTCTAGTAGCGAGTCCCTATTTGGTCCCGGATCTAGCGATCAGGGAGGCACTCATTTCAGCTGCATTAAGAGGTGTCAAAGTATCAATTCTTACGCAAGGACTCCCTCCCGATTACTGGCTTCCTCACCTCGCGTCAACATTTTTCTGGGAAGACTATCTTACGGCTGGAATTCGCATTTTTCTCTATCAAGGCGGCATGATGCACGCGAAATTTATCGTCGCCGATAACGCTTGGGCTTCAGTTGGTTCGGCGAATATCGATAATCGAAGCCTAGCACTCGACTTTGAATTGGTTGGGTTATTAGATCGGAGAGATGAAGTTGAGGTTATCGCGAACTGGTTTGAAGATAAAATCAAGCAATCGATAGAAGTTGATCTTGAAAAGTTAAAAAAACGCTCCATCTTTCGCAGAATCGCCGAGCGTGGCGCGCTTTTGTTTGCACCCCTACTTTAACGACAGGAGATCGACATGGACCGACGTCCAACGGCATTTTGGGTCGTTTCGTGCGCCAAAATGCTTGAACATCTTGAAAGCACGGCAGATGGGCTCACTGACCTTTAAGCCGAGCGGCGGCTCTCCCTATATAGCTCTAGTCTTCTGAAGCCTAAGAAGAGATTTGGTACGGTCACTCTCTTGCTTTCCCAGTTCAAGAGCTCCATTATCCTGATCCTTCTCTTTGTCACAGGATTATCCTTCTTCCGGCATGATCCTGGAGATATTAGATTGATAAAATTTTTCTATCCTAAAGCACAATTTTTGTTAAAAATAGTTGATGTTTAATAAACAATGAATTATAGCACTGTGGGTTTGATTTTGAGGACTCGTAAAGGAGAATTTAGAATGAAAAAAAGCAAAGTGTTTTTATTGGTTGCGGGATGTTTAGTGTTAAGCGGACAAGCCTTGGCCTCTTACATTAACAAGCCAAGCGTTGCGGTTGTGTTTTGTCAAAATCAGAATGACCCCATTGTTCATACCCAGCTTTTTGACGATTTCGAAAATAAATTTTTTCATCCCGAGATTATTCCCGCAGGGTTTTCAGGAATGTCTCAGGATCAAATTGTGTCACAGGTTGTGAGTGGCATCGCGAAGCTGGATGCTGACCGTGGAGCGAGATTGCTAGGCCTCTATCACGAGTTTTTTACCAATGTGACGTTTGATAAAGTAGCAAAGGAAGTTAATAGTACTGAGATCCAAGGCCTACCTGTCCCTGAAAACTGTCAGATAAAGCACGTTGTGTTCGATCTGACCCAATTTTCCCCGCCCGCCAAAGTAGTCATGATTGACACGGAAACCTGGCAACTTCTGAGTGAGGCAAACAAAGCCGGGATTATTTTGCATGAGATTGTAACCGCCGACCTCAATAGTGAGCATCATTTTCCGTATGAGTCTGCCATCCGCCATCTTAACGGCGCCTTTCGTTCGGATGCACTTTTTTTAATGACTCTTCCTCAATACATTGAAATTATGAAAAGCATTGGAGTGGAACCTGTTCGTGTTGTTAGCGGCATCAAGTATTTTCTTGAGTCCTTGGTCTTTTTCCCTAACTCAACACGGGTAAGATCAGGAAACTTGGTGAATATAACTTACGTTACTGTCTTCGGCGGAAAGCTGGCGCCTTTTTTTAACACTATTGAATATTACGAAAATGGACACATCAAGATTGGTCAACTTATCGATGGTATGAATCTTATGAC
>CAILAO010000114.1 GCA_903832105.1 uncultured Pseudomonadota bacterium
AGTGTATTAAACCTCCATAATCTCTGAACAGCAGATTGTACAAACGGGGGTGATGACGAATATTTGAAGCGCCCTCAAAGGAGAGAAAAGATATAAAGAATTTTGCAGATTAAATTTCTCGCCTTCTTAAAAGTTGTTTGCTATGATCCTCTCCCGTTCGTTAAACAAAAATCATCCTTAACACCCTTTACGCTTTGGAGAAAAGATGATCTATGACAAGTGAAGCCCTGTTGATCCTTCTCGTAGCGGCGCCCCTTGTCGGCGCGTTCGCTCTCCCAGTCCTAGGCTGTTTTTCAGAAAATTTAAGAAATTGGTTAGCGCTCATTTTTGTAGGCTGCTCTTTCGTCTGCTCGCTAGCATTGATTCCCACTGTCATGCAAGGCACCTTTGTTGACGTTGCTATTGGCGGGGTCAATCTGTTTCATGCGGACAATCTCGCAGTGTTCATGGCGCTTGTTTCCTCGCTCGTAGGATCCATTATCGTTTTTTATTCGTTTGGCTACATTAGCCATTATGAACATCGAAACGAGTATTATTTCATGGTGGTTCTGTTCCTGGGAGCTATGATGGGGCTTGTTTTCTCAAGAAACCTCATCCTGCTTTATCTCTTTTGGGAAATTACCGCGATTGCATGCTGGCGGCTTATTGGATTTTTCCGCGAGAAAACTTATGTCTGGAAAGCCGACAAGGCTTTTCTTGTAACGGTCTTTGGGGCATTGATGATGCTTATCGGTTTTTTGTATATTTACGAACAAACCGGTTCCTTTGACCTCTTGACGATTAAAAGCGTTCTTCACGGTAGTCCTGTATCGAACCTCGCTGTGTTGCTTATCCTTTGCGGTATTTTATCCAAGTCAGCAACGGTGCCGCTACATACTTGGCTCCCCGATGCTGGCGTCGCCCCATCACCCGTAACAGCTCTCCTCCACGCGGCTGTGCTTGTGAAGATTGGTGTTTATGTGTTTGCACGCCTTTTTATTGCCACCTTCACGGTCGACCCGATGTGGCACACGATCGTTCCGGTGATTGCGGGTGTAAGCGCGTTAGTTTCAGCGGGCGCTGCTATGATTGATACAGATCTTAAGCGTATCATCGCTTATTCGACTGTGAGCCAACTAGCCTTCATTTTCCTCGGTCTTTCGATTGGTAATGAAATCGGTCTCATGGGGGGGCTTCTTTATATTTTCATGCACGGTCTCGCAAAAGGTGGTCTCTTCCTCTGTGCCGGGATTGTCGAGCAAAAAACACACACCAAAGATATTACAAAAATGGGAGGTCTGATTAAGACCATGCCCATTACGGCGATCTCGTTTCTTCTTTGTTCGTTTTCAGTGATGGGGATTCCTCCGTTTGGCGGGTTTTTTAGTAAGTATATGGTTATGATGGGAGCAGTGAACAGCAATAACCTCTGGATCACCATCACGTTTCTTTTCGGTGGGTTCATGACCATTATTTATCTGTTTCGGGTCTTTTCAATGGTCTTTCTTGGCGAGACAAAATTTGCAGAGCCTCATCGCGAGGGGTCATACAGCATGGTTTTAAGTGTTGCGCTTCTAGCCCTCCTCTCGATCTTGGGTGGTATCTTCATCAGCATGCCATCAGATTTCGCCGGGGCAGCTGTTAAGCAGATGTTGGAGGTTGTAAAATGACGGACAGTATCTTATTGCTACCGATTATTATTCCGACACTCGCAGGTTTGCTGGCATTTTTTCTCCCAAAGAAGGACTATTTCACTGCGATCATTGCTTTAGTGAATATCGTTTTAGCAGCCATGCTTTTTGGACAGCAGGCAAATCTGATCATTCCGTGGGCTCCTTATGGTATAAATTTTTCTCTGCGTTTGTACCAGTTTAGTGCTTTTATTATGCTTGCGGCCGCGCTCTTCGGGATCGTGGTTGCGCTTTATTCAGTAGCTTTCATGCGAGGGCGTCAGTGCCTGGGGCAGTACTATGCTTATCTTTTAATAACGCTGGGATTCGTGAACGGCGCGGTATTAGCAGATAATCTCATTCTGCTGTTATTCTTCTGGGAAGGCCTTCTTCTTACGACGTTTGGCATGATTATCATCGGTCACAAAGGAGCTTACAAGACTGCTATTAAGGCATTCATCATCAACGGTATTACAGATCTTTGCATGATGATCGGTATTGGTTTTACCATCATGCTTGCGGGTACCACTGTGATGTCACAAATCCATCTTCCGGTTGGTGGTATCGCGTCATTTGCCTTTATTCTTTTCATGATAGGCGCCATTTCAAAAGCGGGATCCATGCCCTTTCACAGTTGGATTCCGGATGCTGCGGTCGATGCTCCGACACCTTTCATGGCGTTTGTTCCAGCCGCCCTTGAAAAACTCCTTGGCATTTATCTTTTATCAAGATTGACTCTTGATCTTTTCACGATTGATCAAAGTTCGTGGCTCAGTACGCTCCTTATGATCATCGGATCGATCACGATTCTTCTGGCGGTCATGATGGCGCTTGTTCAAAGCGACTATAAACGTCTTCTTTCCTTTCACGCGATCAGCCAGATTGGCTACATGATTCTTGGGATCGGCACGGCTGTACCGGCAGGGATCGTTGGCGGCATCTTTCACATGTTAAACCATTCGCTGTATAAATGTGGTCTTTTCTTGACGGGTGGGGCCGTAGAAAAAGAAGCTGGAACTACCGATCTTAGAAAGCTTGGCGGCTTGGCGTCCAAGATGCCCATTACGTTTGCTTGCTTCTTTATAACCGCTGCGGCAATCTCCGGGGTTCCTCCTTTCAACGGTTTCTTCTCCAAGGAGCTTGTTTATGATGGTGCCATGGAACGCGGTCTTGTGTTTTATATTGCTGCCGCGCTCGGTTCGTTTTTCACAGCAGCTTCGTTTCTAAAACTGGGTCATGCGGCCTACTTTGGAAAAACCGAGTTGGATAAAGCCAAATTTGCTTCCGTTAAAGAAGCTCCTGTTTCGATGCTGATTCCAATGCTGACGATCGCAACACTTTGTGTGCTCTTTGGGGTCGCCAATTATATCCCTCTTCAACACTTCATCGAGCCAATTCTAGGTCCTCAGAGGCTGAACGGACATACGTTCGCTGGTCTTCCGGAGAACATGACTATTGTGGGGATTACGTTCGTTGTCATCATCCTCGCTATCCTGAATCATCTAGCGGGAGCCAAAAGCAAAGGAAGCGGTATCAAAGCGCTTGATCACATTCACTACGCACCCGTTTTGCATACGCTTTACGATAAAGCGGAAGCCCGCGCCTTTGATCCATACGAAATTGCCCTTAAACTTATCAATGGATTCAGTTGGGTTGCTTGGGCTATCGACCGTGCGATCGATTTTGTTTACAACAAGATCATCATTTTCGTGACGTTCCTTCTGAGTTCAATGATTAGGAAACTCCATACAGGAAGCCATGCCATGTACCTGGCCTGGTCTCTCGTCGGGGTCGCTGTCATTTTGATGCTCGTTATGGGAGGGTTCTAAGGTGTCATCACTACTTGTTATCATTCCACTGCTTCTTGTGCTTCTTTTGAATTTGCCGCTTGTTGCTCTCATGGACAGCGTTGCTTTCAGTCTTGCGGTGTGGTTCGTGATTTTCCAGGGTGTTGCTGTTTTTATTCCAGCGAGCATGTTCTGGAGTTTGCCGCTCGGTTCACTGGCTAATGATTATTCGCGTCTCCTGACTTTTTCTTCGTTGCCAGTCGACAACCTTGGGCTCGTCATGTTTCTTGCGATAGCAATCGTGGGATTTGGCGCTCTCTTTACCGCGCGCTACACGATTACAGATCTAAAAAGAAGGTTTTTGTTCACTAATCTCACTCTGTTGGCTCTTGCCGGCATGAATGGCGTCGTGCTCGCAAATGATTTGTTCTTGCTATATATTTTTCTCGAAATCGTGGCGGTCGTGTCTTTCGTTTTGATCGCATTTGATCGTGAAAAACGTGCCTACGAGGGGGCTTTTAAGTATATTGTGCTCTCGGCTGTTGCCACGGTGATGATCCTCGCGTCACTTGCGCTTCTCATGATGACGGCGGGCGGCGTTTCTTTTGGAGAAGTTAGTGCGGCCATTAAAACCTCGGGCAGCGGGAAACCTCTTGTTCTGTTGGCTACGGGTATCATGGTTGCTGGGCTCTTCATCAAAGGTGGTCTTGTTCCTTTCCATGGCTGGCTTCCTGATGCGTACTCCTCGGCTCCTTCAGCCGTGTCGGTTTTGCTCGCGGGAATTGTGACAAAAACTGCTGGTGTGTACACGTTAATCAGACTTTCGACAGATGTCCTCGGTCTTAATCCTGTTGTGCTCGCGATCTTTTTGGCTGTCGGAACTATTTCGATTATAATTGGGGCTCTAGCTGCTTTAGGGCAGAGCGATTTTAAACGGATGCTTTCGTACTCAAGTATCAGCCAAGTCGGTTATATTATTTTTGGGCTTGGTTCCGGAAATCCACTAGGCATCGCTGGGGCCATTTTCCATTTATTTAATCACTCAGTCTTTAAATCACTTTTGTTCATCAATGCCGCGGCGGTTGAAAAAGAAACTGGCACGAGAAACATGGATGAGCTTGGTGGTCTCGCAAACAAGATGCCTGTGACAGGATTTACTTCGGTGGTGGCATTTTTATCAACTGCGGGGATTCCCCCTCTAGCTGGTTTTTGGAGTAAAATCATGATCATCATAGGCGTATGGCAAGCGGGGCACCCGATTTATGCCGCGCTTGCCGTGATTGCGAGTCTTATCACGCTCGCTTATTTCTTGATCATGCAGCGGAAAGTGTTTTTCGGAAAACTTGCCTCGGGCTTTGAAGGTTTGAGAGAAGCAAGTCTGTGGATTGTCATCCCATCGCTTCTTCTTGCTTTGATTACAATCGGTATTGGTATTTTCGCGCCGTGGCTCTTTGGATCATTCTTGCTTCCTGTAAGGAGTATCCTATGACCCTTCTCATGATTTTAATTGTGGCAACTGTTCTCGCGGGGGTTTGGACTGTGGTGACGCTCAACCTCCTCCGGTCCGCGATTGGACTCGCGCTTGTGAGTGTCCTCGTAACATTACTGCTCTTCTTTATGAATGCCCAGTTAGCAGCGGTTTTTGAGCTTTCTGTCTGTGCTGGCCTCATTACGGTCGTCTTTATCAGTACGATCAGTCTTACCCGCCCCCTGACGGGTCAAGAAGCCTCAGATCAGAAAAGAAGAAGGATTAAGAGGTTTATATTATTGCCTATTTTGGTGCTTTTGGCGGCGATGTTGCTTTTAGGTGTACAATCGGACGGGGTTCAGAGCTGGCTGCAAGGAGTCGCTGTTCCTCCACCGGTCAATATTGATGTGAGAGAAACTCTGTGGAGCCTTCGTGGGACTGATTTGATTGGACAGATTCTCGTGATTTTGGCTGGGATCTTTGGAGTCGTGGTTCTGTTTAAAAATATTCAGAAGAAAAAGGAAGAGGTGTAATTTATGGGCAACTCTTTTTTTGACACCATCTTTTCGCAGTATTCTTCAAATTCTGTTTTTTTGTACTTTTCTTTTGGCTCGATTTTGCTAGGTCTTTCTGCCCTTTATTGCATGCTGGTAAGTCGTAATCTGATTCGCATCATCATCGGCATGGAACTTTTAACGAAAGCAGTAACTCTTTTGATCGCCGTGTGCGGCTATGTGACAAATCGCATGGCTCTTGCACAATCGATGATTATTACGTTGATTGTGATTGAAGTTGTCGTAATTGCTGTTGCGGCCGGGATCGTCGTTGGTTCCTATCAACACACCGGCGGCGTGAGTTCCAAGGATCTTCGAGACCTTCATGGGTGAAGATATATTGAACTTTGTTGAGGAGTGATCTCATGAATTATTGGATGTTGTTGCCACCTGTCGCGTTTTTCGTGATTTTTATTTTTATGGCGCTGCAGCTCTGGAGTTTTGGAACTATTTCTCCAAAAGGTCAATCTTCTCCAGGCAAGGGCAAGGCGTACGCTTGCGGAGAGTCGAGTTATAATCATCGTGTTCAACCAGATTATGCTCAGTTTTTTCCTTTCGCATTTTTCTTTACGATCATGCACGTTGTTGTTTTGATTGTTGCTACCGTTCCCATCAAAGCTCCCACTTCGGTGCTACTTGCCGGCGCTTATTTAGTTGCTGCAGCGGTAGGCTTGTTTATTCTTTTTAGGAGGTAATGATCCGTGAAGCTTCTTAATAAAATCATCACGTGGGCTCGGATAAAATCACCGTGGATCATCCACTTTAATTCGGGCGCTTGCAACGCTTGCGATATTGAAGTGGTTGCGGCTTTGACCCCGCGATTTGATATTGAGCGTTTTGGCATTCTCCTGAAGGGAACGCCTCGTCATGCGGATGTTTTGGTTTGTACTGGTCCCGTGACACGCCAAATTAAAGATAGACTTGTCAGAATCTATGAGCAAATGCCCGAGCCAAAGTTCGTTGTTGCCGTTGGCACTTGCGCATGTTCAGGAGGCGTTTTTAAGGGATGTTATAACGTGCTGGGAGGCATAGATTCTGCGATTCCTGTATCAGCTTATATTCCAGGCTGTTCGGTCCGACCGGAAGCCATCATTGACGGCGTCGTCAAGTTGCTTTCGAGTATAAATCCGCCAGCCGAAGCGCCTGCAGTGCAAACACTAACAGCGCCAGAGCAGGTCGCTACGCATTCTTAGGAAGGATGATCATTATGACACATCATGCTGAAAAAACGGGTGAGGCTCTTAAGCAGCGATTTGGTTTTTTGGATATCAAAGTCCCGAGAGAACGAAGGGTCTTTGCAACAACTCCTCTCGACAAGTTTCTAGAGGTCTTGTCATACGCTCAAAAGGAACTGTGCTTCTCCAGGCTCTGTACGATTACGGGACTTGATGAAGGCGACAATTTGTCCGCTTACTATCATATCTCTCATGTGGAAGGCACGGTTCTAAACCTCAAAACAAGCGTTCTCAAGGCAAATCCCAAGATTTCTACAATTTCCGACTTTTTTCCTGCTGCCGTAATTTCTGAGCGTGAGCTGGTGGATCTTTTCGGATTTGTTGTTGAAGGCATTCCTCCAGGAAAACGATATCCATTGCCAGACGGTTGGCCTGAAGGGCAGTATCCACTTCGGAAAGATTGGAAACCCGAAATGCTTGGTGATAAAACATTTTCAATGGAGGGCAGCTTATGAGTAACGTCACAGTACCCATTGGCCCGCAACACCCGGCTCTAAAAGAACCAGAGAGTTTTATTGTCACGCTGGTCGGCGAGAAAATCCTAAAGATGGATTTTAGACTTGGGTATAATCACCGCGGGGTTGAAAAGGCAACAGAAGACCGGTCCTATATCAGAAACATGTATCTTCTTGAGCGTGTTTGCGGCATTTGCTCACATTCGCATTCGACGGCTTTTATTCAAGCAGTTGAAGAAATTGCGGGTCTTACTCTTCCTCCGAGGGCGCTTTATATAAGAACTCTTATCGGTGAGCTCGAACGTATTCATAGTCATTTTTTATGGCTAGGCGTTGCTGGACACGAAATCGGATTTGATACCCTTCTCATGTATAGTTGGCGTGATCGCGAAGCCGTCATGGATTTGTTAGCAGATATTTGCGGACACCGCGTGAATTACGGCATTAATACCATCGGTGGTGTTAGGCGTGATGTGACTAAGGAGCAACTGGAAAAGACACTTAAAGTGGTTGATAAGCTCGAAGAGCAAACTAAATTCTATATTCAACTTGCACTGGAAGAAACGACTTTAATCAAACGTCTTTCTGGCGCAGGGTATATCTCTCATGAAGATGCTACACGGCTTGGTACTGTTGGGCCAACCGCACGCGCATCAAACGTTGATATCGACATCAGGCGTGATGATCCTTATGCGGCGTATAAAGATGTCACATTTAAAGTCGTCACAGACAATCATTGTGATGTTTATGGGCGTACCATCGTCAGGATGGGTGAGCTCATGGAGACATATAGTATCATTCGTCAGTTGATCAAGAATATGCCTGATGGTCCGGTCTCCGTAAAGGCCCCTCGAAAAATTCCGGCTGGTGAAGCTTTGAGTCGTTATGAAGCGCCTCGCGGTGAAGATGTTCACTTTGTCCGAAGCAATGGATCAGAAAAGCCGGAACGAGTGAAGGTTCGCGCACCGACTCTCGCCAATCTTCATTCAGTAGCAAAAATGCTTGAAAACAATAATCTCGCTGATGTTCCGATTGTAATCGCAGCGATTGATCCATGCTTTTCTTGCACGGATCGTATGATCAAATTAAATGATCTTGCGAGCGAGCAAAGTAAAGTGGTGAGTTGGGGAGATCTCAGAAATTATAGTGTGAATTGGTATCGCGAACGGGGCCTTGAGTTTTCTCATATCAAAGTGAAGAGAGAGACAATATGAGTATTGCGGCTGCATTATTTGACATGTTGGTTTTTCCTGGATTTTTATTCCTTGGAGTTGCGGGACTGGTTTTTGAATTTATTGATCGGAAGCTTTATGCGCGCCTTCAGAATCGAAAAGGCCCGCCATGGTTTCAGCCACTTGCTGATTTTATCAAGCTGATAGCCAAGGAAGACATGATTCCTGAAGACGCGAATCCGCTGATGTTTAAACTGATGCCGCTTGTTGCTGTTACAGCTGTCATCACTTCGTTTTTGTACATCCCCCTTTGGAGTCCCCAGGCTCTCTTCTCCTTCAACGGTGACTTAATCGTTGTGATTTATCTTCTCACGATCCCTACGGTCACTTTTTTTCTGGCTGGTTGGTTTTCGGTATCCCTTTACTCCGCGATTGGCGCTGTCAGGACCATGACACAGCTTTTTGCCTATGAAGTCCCTCTTTTTATGGCGATACTTGCCCCCGCAATTTTAGCGAATACATGGTCTTTGAGCGAAATGGCGGCTTTTTATAGCCGTCACCCAGAGTACGCTGCGTGCAATATGTTGGGCTTCCTTGTGAGTCTTATCGCACTGCAGGGAAAACTCGAAAGAGTTCCTTTCGATATTCCTGAAGCTGAAACAGAAATCGTAGGAGGAACCTTCACAGAATATGCTGGGCGTTTTTTGGCGTTCTTTCGTATGACGGTTGACATTGAGACTGTTGTTGGTTGCTCATTGGTTGCGGCAGTATTTATTCCGTTTGGTTTTGATTCAGGGCCAGCGTTGGGTTTTCTGTTTTATCTCGTAAAAACTTTGTTTGTTTTGGTGCTTCTTGCAATTATGCGAACGATTCTTGCTCGTCTACGGATCGAACAAATGGTTGATTTCTGTTGGAAATATGTAGCACCGGCTGCTTTGTTACAACTCTTGTTTAATCTCATCATGAGTGGAGTGCTTGAGTTATGAAAAGGCCAGGAAGAATTTTAAAAGTGGCGCTAGCTTCTGTTGGGAAAAAACCGGCGACGATAAAATATCCTGCAGAGAAAATTGATCTCCCTGAAAAGTTTCGAGGGCAGATTAAATTCGATGCGGGGCTTTGCATTGGATGCAAGGCTTGTATGCGGGATTGTCCATCGGACGCCATTGTTATCAATAAAATTGCCGCAGGAGTTTTTGAAGCTGTTTTCGAACTGGATCGTTGTCTTTATTGTGCACAGTGTGTTGACTCGTGCCCCAAGGATGCTTTGATTATTTCACCAGAATTCGAGCTTGCCCAACTCGATCGAAAGAAGCTCAAGGTTACCTTTCATGCCTCGGAAGAAGTTATCGCTAAAGCCGCAGCCGCTGCCGCTGCAAAAGCTGAGAAGGCTGCTGCTAAGGTCAAGTCCGAAGAATCACCCCAATAGCCGTATTGCGTTCATTGGTATTGGTTCGGAGCTTAGGCAAGACGACGCGGTGGGTGTATTGATCGCAAAACAGCTTGAACGATGGCTGAAGCAAGCAAAAATTGATCATATTACGGCTTTTAACGGTGGCAGCGCTCCTGAAAACATCACGGGGGCGATTATTCAGTTTCGCCCAAATTTGATCATCATCGTTGATGCAGCAGATTTTGGTGGTGTCCCTGGAGAACTTCGAGATATCGACATCATGGCGGGTGACGGCTCACCGTCTTTCTCGACACATACGTTACCCTTAAAAGTAATTGCGGCGTATTTGGTGGAAAGTCTTCAGTGCGAAGTTTTTGTGCTTGGGATTCAACCCGTCAGCACTGAAATTTGCGCTCCTATGTCGGAAGTGGTGAAGAAGGCTTCGAAGGAAGTGGTTTCTTTTTTTAAAGAATGTTTAAGATAGGTTTGGCATAAACCCTGCTCTTTTTGAGACAATGAGACATCTAGGCTAACCGTTTTTGTTTTTCAAATTTACCGGAAAATAGCTTTTGTAAAAGGAACTATGGCGTTGGGTCCTTCCCTAAAATAATGATTTTCTGCGTTGTCATTAGGAATATTCCTTAGTAGGATTCTGCATCGTAGGGTTCTAATTTTGTACCAAGATTTGTGTCGTCAGTTAGCTCTACCGCGTTAAGTGAGCATGCGCGGAATTAAAAGTGTGCTCGAAGGGATTAGATCATGAGTTTTGAGCCAACGATTGTCGCGTTTCTCTGCAACTGGTGTTCTTATACTGGGGCCGATTTGGCTGGCACGTCGCGTCTTAAATATGCGGCTAACGTGCGAGTAGTTCGCGTGATGTGTTCGGGACGAGTTGAGCCGACTTTTGTTTTGAAAGCATTCAGAGAAGGCGCGGACGGGGTTCTTATTCTTGGTTGTCATCCGGGGGATTGTCATTATCATTCAGGGAATTACAAAACGCTTAAACGTTATCACGTGCTTAAAAAGTATTTGGAACAGATGGGCATTGAGGGCGATAGGATCCTTCTTGAGTGGGTGAGCGCAAGTGAGGGACATAAGTTCGTCAGCGTGGTCAATACTATTACCGAGAAGATTAGAGCGATTGGGCCATGTAAGGTTCGTGAAACGGCCACTACGTTGGCTTAAAGGATGACGGAACTCAACTTTGCTTTGGTGGGGAACATAAAATGAATACTGGGAAACCGAAATTAAATATAGCGATTTACTGGGGCGCCGCATGCGGCGGTTGTTGCGTATCAGTTCTTGATGTGCACGAAGGGTTGTTAGAAATTATTAATAGCGTCGAGTTTTCGTTCTGGCCCATCGCGCTTGACACTAAATATCATGAAGTCGAAAACTGGCCTGATAAACACGTTGATATTTGTTTGTTTAATGGTGCTGTTCGTAACAGTGAAAACGAACACATGGCAAAGGTCCTGAGAAAGAAATCAAAAGTCCTTATCGCATACGGTGCTTGTTCCCACTTGGGAGGAATTCCTGGGCTTGCCAATCTCTCAACAAAAGAATCCCTTTTTAAAAGAGTTTATGACGAGTCCGAGTCAACCGTCAATGAGTCGAAGGTAAGACCACAAACGGAGTTTAAGGTACCCGAAGGAACTCTAACGCTCCCAACCATGTATAACGATGTGAGACCACTCGATCAGGTTGTTGATGTTGATTATTTTTTACCAGGATGTCCCCCCCAAACGGAGCGCCTGGTTGAGGTGTTAACATTGGTTCTTTCTGGTGCCGCTTTACCACCAAAAGGCTCTGTCGTTGGTGCTTATGAAAAAGCGCTTTGCGATTATTGCGATCGGGTGAAGTCGGAAAATAAGAAAATTTCTAAATTCTATCGTCATTGGGAAATTAATGATGACGGTAAAACGTGTCTTTTCGAGCAGGGTGTTATTTGCATGGGTCCTGCGACAAGGGGTGGATGTGGTGCGCGCTGCATTAAGGCCAATAAGCCCTGTGGCGGCTGTTATGGACCAACGGCCGAATGTTCGGACCCAGGAGCTACGATGATTTCTGCGATCGCCACAATGATCGCTTCGGATGATCCTAAAGATATTGAAAAAACGGTTGAAAGCATAGCTGACCCCGCAGGGACATTTTACCGCTATAGTGTCCCCAACTCGATTCTTCGAAGGAGCGTCAAATGAAAAGATATACGATTGATCCTATCACTAGACTTGAGGGTCACGGAAAAATAGAGATCTTCTGTACCGATGATGGCGATGTCGAAAATGTCTATTTTCAGGTTCCGGAGTTGAGAGGGTTCGAAAAATTTCTTGAAGGCCGTCCTGTCGAACAAGCATCTCAGATTGTAACCAAAATCTGCGGGGTGTGTCCGGGGTG
>CAILAO010000115.1 GCA_903832105.1 uncultured Pseudomonadota bacterium
CAATCGTGATGGCTGGTGTTGGTTTGAAAGAGCTTGGTCGCGGTAAATGTCCGTAATATATATCGTAAGCGCTAACGAGCATTGATTCATTGATGAACTCGGCCGCAACGCGGAAAATGTCTTTAATTTCTGACTTTGCACGCGGGCGTCGAGACTTTTTCTTCAACGAATCCTTCGCAGGTCGACTTGTCTTAAATCCCTTGCTTGAAAACGACGGAACGAGTAACGGCGTTTTGAGAGTAATCCCTGATGGATGAGTAATGACTGACCTACGTGAGAGCATTCAGCGCCTCCAAATCACGACAAGAAGCACAATTACCACAAGGTTGGTTAAGGCCAAGCTCGCAGCTGTATGTGAGATCAATAGGTACATCACGCTGTTTACAAAAGGATAGAATATCGGGCTTTATCCAATGCAGGAATGGTACGCCGATCCGAATAGCACCATTTGCGTACATATCGAAGATACTCTGCGTGGAGGAAAAAAAGGGGGGTGAACAGTCGTAGTAATCCGTTCCGGAATGCGCTCCAATAGCAATAATACCATGATTGGTTGGGAATTCCATTAACGCAAAATAAAGAAGGAATGCATTTCTTCCATGTATCAATCCACCGGCTTTACGCACAACACCGGCACATCGAATTGAGCGAAGAGGAATTTTATAGTAAGCGCAGATTAATGAGACCGCGTGATGTTCCCGTTTGGCGGCAAGCTGGCCGTAGTCCACGAAAAGTGCTTGGACATCCTCTTGTTGATCGAGATAGAAACGTAGACAGGCCGTAGAATCGATCCCCCCGCTTGCGAGCAACAGCACAACATCTTGCTTTGCACATCTAACGGCCTTCTTTTTTTGCGTTTTCCTAGTGACCATGGAGCCGGTCCAATTTGTCTAAGTTTCGTTCACCTTTTTCCTTGCCAATCAAAAGACGACTCCAAGAAATAAGGGAGCGCCATACAAGTATTTTTTATGACCTGATATGATGCCATCCGATATTTGACCTGCGCATTTGAAATCAAAACCCGCTCTTTTTCGAAAAAAAGCGGGTTTTGATTGCCAGTTCATATGTCCCTCCGGAGGTCTATCAGGGATGGAACTTATTTAACTGTTTCTTTATATGCAGCCGCTTATTATCACAAATTGCATTTGAAATCTACTAAATCAACAAAAATTCCCGCCCGCACTTTAGCAGGAGGACTATTTTAGATAAGAAAGCTTAAACTGGATGCCCCTTTTTTCGCCTGTTGCTACTTGCTCCGCTGCGCGCACGGGGTCGGAAAAAGATTCGTGTCCCGTCGAATACACCTGACGAGCCTCTCTACAGTCCCATGAACCGCGCGGCGATCGTCTTCATGATCTCGTTGGTGCCGGCGAAGATCCGGGTCACGCGGATGTCCCGCCACGCGCGGGCGATCGGGTACTCCTCGCAGTAACCGTAGCCGCCGAAGAGCTGCATGCAGCGGTCGGCCGTGCGGCAGGCCATCTCCGTCGTCCAGTATTTCGCCATCGAGACGTCGACGACGATGTTCTTCCCCTCCATGTGGTCGGCGATCAGTTTGTCGACGAAGGTCCGCCCCAGCCTTGCCTCGGTCGACATCTCGACGATCTCGAACTGGGTGTTCTGGAACTTGGTCAGCGGCC
>CAILAO010000116.1 GCA_903832105.1 uncultured Pseudomonadota bacterium
GACAGGTGGTTTTCCATATTATTAGCTCCTTTGAGGATCTTCTTTTGATTCCGAACGTCTTTTAAAAACAAAAGACCACGGTAATAAAATAGGTGCGGATATTATCACTTTTTATAAGAAATAAGCAAGGCGCGCGCAATATTCCTACCAAACGGCTATAAAAAGCTGTAACATGTTATAAAAGCTGAAAAAGGAAGGATTTATGAACACGGAACCTGGAGAAAAGTGGCTCTTTATTTTTGCACATCCAGATGACGATTCGCTTATTTGTGGCAGCATGCGGCTCATCAAAGAACGTGGCGGCGACGTTCACGCGGTTTGGCTAGTGTCTGGACTTTCACCTCGAGGAATTAAAGTTCGCGAAAAAGAGGTCCAGTCAGCTATGGATCTTGTCGGAATATCCAGGAAAAATAGGTATTTTCTCCGACTTCCAGTGTGTTTTCTATTGAACTTTTCATATTCGAAAAAGCGGCTGTTCCCGCTGGTCGACTCAATCAACCCTGCAAAGATTGTTGTCCCTGCTTTTGAGGGAGGGCATGTAGACCATGACGCAACGAATTTTCTAGGGGTTGAGTCTGCGAAACATCTAACAACCCGAAATCCCAATATAATTGTTTATGAGTATCCTCTCTACAACGGAGATGGGCCCGTCTGGAGATGGTGGTGGAACATTAATGTTTTTCCCTCTGGTGTTCATGGGGCAGGAGAGACGCAGTACACGAGCCTATTAGATCCCGTGATCGACCTCAAGTATCAGCTCATGAAAACGTACAAGAGTCAGTGGATGTACATGATTCCAGCAAGGATCGCCTGCTCGCGGACACGCCTCCGAAAGCAGGGTGAACCCTTTCGCTTGGTTTCGCTTGATCGAAACTTTACGGTTAGGCCGCACCGGGGAAAATTGAACACGGAGCGGTGGTTTAATTTTTGGATGGGGACGAGTTTTTCTGAATTCACCGAACTTACTACCAAAGCAAAAACTGAAAGTTAACATAGGTGACGTGATGGTTAAAAGAATTGCCTCTAACATTTGCGAACTCATTGGCGAGACACCTCTTGTCAGACTAAACAGAATTGGTGCTTCTCTTGGTGCTGAGCTGGTTGCTAAGATGGAATCCTTCAACCCTTGCGCAAGCGGAAAAGACCGCATTGGCTTAGCCATGATTGAGGCCGCCGAAGAAGCCGGACACATTAAACCAGATTCCATTTTAATCGAGCCGACCAGCGGCAACACCGGTGTGGCATTGGCGTGGGTATGCGCAACAAGAGGTTACCGGTTGACGTTGACCATGCCGGAAACCATGAGCTTGGAACGCCGAAAACTGCTTGCGGCATTTGGTGCAAATCTTATTTTGACACCGGGTCAACTAGGAATGACGGGCGCCATTGAGAAGGCAAAAGAACTCGCTCAGCAAGACCGACGTTATCTCCTTCTTCATCAGTTTTCAAACCCGGCAAATCCTGCCGCTCACCGCAAAACGACCGCCGAGGAAATATGGCGTGACACTGATGGAACAATCGATTTCTTTATTGCGGGAGTCGGCACAGGCGGGACAATCACCGGAGTTTCAGAGGTTCTTAAAAAGAGAAAATCGAACCTGAAATCGATTGCGGTCGAACCCGCTTCATCTCCTATTCTCTCGGGAGGAAAACCCGGTTCACATAGAATTCAAGGAATTGGTGCGGGCTTTGTCCCTGACGTGCTGCGACGAGATCTCATCGATGAAGTCATTACGATCAAAGATGAGGAGGCAGAAGAAATGACAAGGCGTCTTGCAAGAGAGGAAGGTCTGCTGTGCGGTATTTCTTCCGGTGCAACGGTTGCCGCAGCCTTAAAAGTTGCAGCCAGGCCGGAAAATCGAGGGAAAATGATCGTGATGATGCTGATGGATACTGGGGAGCGGTACCTTAGCACGCCGATATTCTGATGGAACCTATGCTTTACTAGTGTACTCAACTGGCTTGAAAGCTTTGTCAATCTTAGGTTTCATCTTAATCTTCGACTTATAACTTTGACGTGATCTATTTCTAAAAACTTTAGCTTTGACTCTCACGCTGTACTCAATATAACCGTTTAATAATATACATTTATTTTCGTAGACGATCAGGGACTAGATTGCTGCGGGTGCGTGATGTTGA
>CAILAO010000117.1 GCA_903832105.1 uncultured Pseudomonadota bacterium
CGACTTCCTCGTGCCTTGCATCTGGCACTTTTTCAACACGCCCCTCGTATAAATAAACGCTTTGATTACGGAGCATTTCATATTTACTTTGCAAAAGCTCCAGCACAAGATTAAAGCATCAATTATCTTCCGAATCAACAAGTTATTAATCGTTGACTCGTCAATTCAGCATGAATTCATCATGGCCGCTTTTTATAGCGGAGATCAAGAACATCTGTACAAATACCTCGGAAAGTGGCATATTCGCTCCTCGACTTGAGTGTTGGAAAGAAGAACTGGAAAGATTCAGTTTAACGTAATATTTTAAAATTAAAAGATTTTTATGAATGTTCCCATGAAAGAAGGCAGGTCCGTGTTGCCTGTTGGGTGGACGGGGAGTAAGGCTCTCGTTCCGCTTAAACATGAATTGCAACGACTTCACCCATCGTCATTTGATTTCAAAGTGGGCGAATCTCAAGCGGTTCATCGTTGGCTTGCGGATGGTACGGTGGCGCTGGCTCCGTGTTCGACTATTTGTTTGCTCCGGGAACCCTCCCACGAAATAGCTTTTCCTTTAGGTGTGGTCTCTGAGGGCAGTGTTTCGAGCATGTACTTGGGACTTCAAGGTGATCCAAGTACACTGATGCAAGAGATTCACGCCAGGAATAGAGAATTGCGTGCCGTTTTTAGTCAAGCTGAGATTCTTTTTGAAAAAGATGCGCGACAAGCGGCGCAATTTATTTGGCAGATGGCTCGAGAACGAGTTCGAGAAAGATCCTTTGTACCTCCTGTACTACAAATATCCGCGTCGGCTTCTGGGTCCTCAAGCGTGATGCTCGCGAGAATTATGTTCAGACTTTGGTTTGGTGACGAGGCTTATCAGTCCTGTGTTCCCGTGAATGACACAACGCCTGCACACTATGATTCCCCGACTCGGAGTAGTTTGAGGCTGATTGTTGGTGATGAGGCGCTAATGAAGCGCAACGGTTTTACGGCTGTGCTACATTTAGAGCAAATTTGGAAGCAATTAACGGGACTTCCCTTTGTGTTTTCTGTGTGGCAGTTTGCCTCAACGCCAGTTGGCCACGTATGGCGCAAGAAAATCATGGAAGCTGCTGAACTGGCGCAGGCGCGCATGCAAGTTGAGCCAGTGACCTACATACAGGATTTATCACTTTCGTCGATGAACGGTTCTTCGCCCGAAAATGGTTATCGCGTCAATCTGACCGATTATTGGAAAGGGATTCAATATCGCTTGCAGCCTTCTCATTTGAAAAGCATGATCCTTTTCCTTTGCCTTGCAAGATACCTTCCTTCAGCTCAAGTTCACGAATCCGCCATCATCAAGATTACGAGATGGCAACAGTTGAGTTCTGGGCCAGGCAGGAGCCAAACGTATTGATTTAGGCTCTATTCGCAGTATCTTAAACGTACTAGTTTTACAGTGTTGGCATCACCCCAAGCGGAAACCCATCCGATGTCGCCATTCGGGAAGGTTTTAAAGTCACCTCGAGCTGGAATTTGTACTGGGATTCTCTCTTGACTGCCCAATGGCTTTCCATCCGCGTCGAGTAGCTGGACGACTGATTCTTGGCTGGAAGCGCCGCTATCCCAAGCTGTGAGCATCATCCGCGATCCATAACGCGCGATTTTAACGTAACGCTCGTCGCCTGGAGTTTCAGTTAGCCAGGATTTTTGAATAACCTCGGCGGTGGAGTCGGCGGATGTTTTTTTGATTCCGGTTATTGCGACATCCCATGCATTCTTTTTTTGTTTGGAGGCGAAGCCAATCATGATGCGATCGTTTATGTCAACGATTCCGCCAAACCGCGCATCAGTCGATCCGCCGCAGTTTCCGTCTTCAGCCGAGATGAGTTGCTGTGCATTAAAGATAATTCCTTTTTCCGGGTAACAATCAGAAATACAGATCGGGACGAATGTTTGACCGGTCGCGATGATTCGCATATCCATGCTATGGCTGCAACCCCAGCTCCAGCCGCCTTCCAGAACACGGCCCGTGGCGTCGATATAATGAAGAGAATCCCCTTCGTGACCACCGCCATGAACACCGTAATAAGCAGCATAACGCTCTCCGTTCCAAGCTATACTCCCGTAGTGAAAGTCATTTGACGTATGGCCAGAATCAAGACCGGTGAGTTTTACGGAAAACACTTCCCCGCCACTTTGGTTAAGCCGCACTAAAAACATGTCTTGACCTTTGATAAAAAGAACCGCAGCTCCGTCTTCGTGAGCGATCATATCTCGATAAATATCACCTTGAGTTATTAGATCGGAACCGGTCCTTTTATCATGCATGCTAACAGGTGTAATATGAAACTTTCCATTTCGATCAACCCAGCCGATTTTGCTGTCGCCACTCGATAACGGCGACAAAATCATCGGTTTTGGCGATGAGGACATCATCATATCTTCAGAGACGTCTTCTTGTTGGAGAGCAACAGGTGTATCGACCGGAATATCAGAAATAGTAAGCCGATCTTTAAGAGGTCCGCAGCGGCAGTCTGAGTCTGCTTCAGCGGGACAGCCTGGCGTACAAATCCCGTCACCGTGGTGGCATTCAGATAGCAGGCTGCCTGGAAGATTAGGATTAATAATGCTTCCCCCGGGTTGACCGGAATGACGAAAGGGATCAGTATCCCGCGAAACGTTTTTGATGGGCATGCAGGATGAGAAAACGAGTATTGGCATTACAAAAAGTAACTTCATCAACAGTCCTCCAAGTCGAAATTCCACAGGAACCGGTACAACTAAGCGCTTAAAGAATTGCAGAATATATGCCAGGTTTGACAGTTCAAAAGCGCAATGATTAAAAGTGGTTATCGGATAACGTAACGAAAGCCTTGCAGAAGGTTTTGACGTTTAAAGCGTTAATGTCAAAATGATTTACATTATAAATCGACAATTCTTTGAATCTCTTGATTCAAACGCTCAGCCTCGTCGCGTAACTTTTTGGCTTCTGAAATCAGATTATCAGCATAAGCTCGATCTTTTAAAGAAGGAGCATTGATTTTAACATTGAGATAGGCGCCAATCGCAGCCGTAACGCCTGTTAATCCTGCGACACCAGCATCGCTAGCGCAGTTTTTATTTCCTTTCTCAGCGGCAAACTTGGCGAGTTTTAAAGCCTCAACGGAAAGCTGAATGACTCTATAGGGAACCGACATGGCTCCTTTGGTTGCGTTTTCCAGTGCGGCTTCTTTTTCTTCTGCAGGAGCCTTGCCAGCAGCAATGATAGCGTTGAAAGCATCGGTGTCCTCATCAATAGCTTCGATGAGAGATTTTTTGAGGTGTTGTGCTTTCTCGGCGAGCCTTTTAAATTCAACCCACGATTCCTC
>CAILAO010000118.1 GCA_903832105.1 uncultured Pseudomonadota bacterium
AGGCTCGACTCTACGGCGACAGCGCTTACCGGGGCCAGAATCAGCGGAAGCTTCTCAAAACTAATGCACCCAACGCGAGGGACTTTACCAATAAGCATGCGTACAGGGTTCCCCCATTGACCGATGCTTGCTCTGATCAATCTGACTAAATGGGGAGTATCCCTCATGGGACAGGTACCCCCAGCGTGAGCAGATTACAGGGAAATTCCCTAATTTAACCTTTAAAGCAGACTTCATAGTGATGAAATTTCCATTCGATTCACAGCTTCGACTTGATCGCCTAGATCTATTGCCGCATGCGGCTACTTAATCAGCGATTCCCTAACAGCTATTCAAAGTATTCATATACCTAGGTCCGGTTCGCCTACAGATTCACGAGCTCAATATTGGATACTGGTGGAGTTTGCAGAGTGTTTTATTTTGCCGAAGATTTTAAATCAGTGTGCCCATATTCCGGCTCAACCGAGATCTTCCAATATAACCGGCTCTTCCGATAGAGCTCTAGTCCCACAAGTCCAACGAAAAGTGATTCTTATGGCGACCGATCAATACTGCCATTTAAAGTGGTGGAACTCCCATTGCTATAATAAGCCTTATATTTAAACCCGCCTTCATTTAATAAAGGCTCTTTTTTTTCTGGCTTTCCCAATAACTTTCAGAAAAATGTAAAGTATTCTTAAATTTTTTAAGATGAATGAATCGACAACGAATCTTATACTTCTTTTAACAGAAAAAAGAATCTCTGTATTGTCACCAATATCACTGATTAGCTTCTCCTCAACTTCTCGATATTTTTCAGAGTGCCTATACAAAGCAGACATTAAAATAATTCGAATGTGCCTTTTTAGCACCTTATCCTCAAAGTAAGCTTGTTCCTGGGCCGTAAGAATACCGCTAGTTAACGCAGCCAAATAGGGAACGGTAATGGAAAGCCAATTATTAACAAATAATTGGTAATTTTTTTCAATTCCAGATACAAGATTATCACTATGTACTCTATATACAGAAACCTTATCCTGAATAAATCCAACTCTACCTTGCAGTGATAGTAATAAAAATAACTTACTATCACAACTGACATTAAATTCGTTAGAGAAACACTCTAGCGACTTTGATATTTTGGTTTTGAAAAGAACATTGCACAAAGTGAAGTCTTGTGGCCGAACACTCCCTCTAGTTAGAAAAACTTTTTTACCTTCGTTTATTTCTTCAAGTCGAATATTGAGCGCCGCCATATTTCCAGTCGACTCATCTTTAATGTAGCCATTGGCATATACGACGACCAATCCTGAGTCCTTTCTTATGAGATCGACTGCTCTAGTAATGTAGGAATTATTGATTAAATAGTCATCATCTGACAAGATTAGAAACCAGTCACCCTTAGCATAACTATCTAGTGCTTTCTTCCAATTTCTAACCATACCAACATTATTTTCATTAACAACGTAGGTAATTCTTGAGTCATTAATATATTGCTTTACAATTTTAGCGGTACTATCTGTAGAGGCATTATCCATTACGATTATTTCTAGATTTTCATAATCTTGTGAAAGTGCACTTTCGATTGCCTGCGCAAGATATCTCTCCCGATTAAAAGTCGGAATTATGATGGATATTTTAGGACTCATTTTTATCTGCTAGACTTTCATACATAAGAGATAATGCAGCGATGGTTAAAAGTGAGCTATCTCTCTCAGAGATAAGAGGAAACTCGATACCCCAATCAAAGCCAAAGCTATCCCACCTTATTCCCGCATCTGACTCTGGCACATGTAATGTATTTGTTGAATATACAACTACTGCAAGCTCAGAAATAGTTAAGAAACCATGCGCAAAACCCTTAGCCATGTACATAGATCTAGCATTATCACTTGATAAATAAGTAGCGTAATAACTACCAAAGCTGGATGATCCTTTACGGATATCTACTGCGACATCCAATATTTCACCTTGCGTTACATAAACCAGCTTTGCATGATCATGCGGCGGCAATTGAAAGTGCATCCCACGTAACACGCCCCTTTTTGAAACAGAATAAAAATTTTCCTTAATACTGAATTCCAATCCACTTTCTTCAAACTTATTGGCTTGGTACGTCTTTATAAATTTCCCCCTATGATCCTGGAAACTAAGGTTCTCAATCTCAAAAACTCCATTAAGAAAAGTTGGCTGAATAATCACTCCACACCCAAGTTTCTGTAATATTGTAGTGTCTTCGCCAAACCAGTACCTATTGTATTAGCAGGCGCCCAGTCTAATTCTTCCTTTGCACGTGCTATATCAGCTATCACCACTGGAATGTCTATTTTTGGCATCTCACCCCACGATTTTTCTAATGAGCGCCCCAATAGTTGCTCAAGGAGAAATACAATCTCACGAATGCTTACGCCCACACCCGAACCAATATTGTAAATTCTATAATCATACTTTCCCACCTTCAGTCTGTTGAGAGCCTTGAGATAAGCATGGATAACATCGCTTGCGTAAATGAAATCAAGCTTCTGAAATCCATTAGAGAGATCTATTTTTTCCCCTAATAAAGATTTCTGAATGAGCATCGGAATAAGCTTGTTATTATCCCGCTCGCCATATGGTGAGAATAACCTAAGAGTCAAAATATTTATCTGCTCTTGATAACTTGACAATATGGATTCAAACATCAATTTTGTTTTTGCATAGAAATTATAAGGCTTATTGGGCGCGTACTCTGAAATCGGAAAAACAGAACAATCGCACTCAAAAAATGTTCCCGTATTAATAAAGTATCTAAGGTTGTGACGGATGCCATTCTCAAGCAATTCAACTGGGAAGGTGACATTTGATGAGACCATCTCTGCAACCTCATCAAAACTTGCATACTTACGATAAAAAGTAGCTAGGTGAATAACGGTATCAATTGGATTATCTGAGTAAACTTCATTTAAACTGATCCGGTCTAGGTCATAACTTCTTACCCTATTGAGTAAATGATTAATGCGCCATGTGCTGGACGTTGATCGTTTAAGAATAATGACCTTATAGCCATTTCCCAGCAAAGCTTCCAGTAAATGGCTACCTAGAAATCCAGTTGCTCCAGTTAGCAGAATAGTATCGATACCTATCATAGATGAACGAGTCGTAGATTGCGGAACAGCTATATTAGTCATGGATGTTCTTTAAAACTCGTTTCACTTCGTACTTGAACCCGCCTATCTAAAAAATTAATCCTGTCGCTGTTACCTAGCTTGTGCAGATACATATTTAATAGCGTCATGCACTGATATTCTATGAGAAAGTTCGATGGATTTCATTTCCTCTTATTAGATCGCGTCACATCATCCAAGAAATTCTCCAACCCCATGCTATAACGATGATAACGTAACGTGACTAGTTCGCGCATCGCGGAAGGCCAACGACGCCAACGTGAAGAATTGAGATTCGCACGTGCGCGCAAGAAGATCAACTTCTCATCAAAACGAAAAATCTGTTGTTCGACATTATGATAGTAGTCCACAAATTCAAGCAGACGCGTTCGCGCCAGTTCATAGCAGAGAATTTTCTTCTCATACATCTCAAGAAAACTTATATTTTTGTGTTTATTGTGGCGCCGAATACCAATTTGATTATTGTCGTGCTGACGGTATGAAATCAATGGTTCAGGTATCATGGAAATGCGTGACGTGCTGCCTATAAGCAATGAGATCCAGGCGTCGTGCAGCCATATATCTGGGATAGGCAGCACAAAGTCTCGGAGAGAAGAACGAAAGGCCATGGTCGCCCCCGTTAATACAGGGTGTCTAAGTAATACTGAGCAGGCCTCATCGGCTACAATCTGTATCCGTTCTCGAGAGCTGAACCTGATTCTGTCCCACAGCTTATATTCAGGTAAATTTTTATTCTGATGAAATACTCTCGCATCACTGAAAACAGCACCAACTTCCGCATCACGCATGAAACATTCTTCGATGAGAGCAATCTTATTCGGATGCCAGATATCATCTTGGTCGCACAAAAAAATAATCTCACCAGTGCACGCTCGTATTGCTTCCTCGAAATTACGAGTTGAGCCCATACGCCTAGAGTTTACTTTTAATCTCACAGAAAATGGTGCACGGCTAACGAAATCGCGTATAACAGATACTGTTGTATCGTCCGAAGCGTCATCATGAATTACCAACTCATCGGGCAAACGAGACTGGTGCAAGATGCTGTCTAATTGCTCAGCGAGATACAGAGCGCCATTGCATGTGGCCATGGCGATAGACAACGATAACTGAGCTCTAAAACTGGGCTCTATATTTTCTTCAATGAACGTCTCAACACTAAAGGTGGATCCGCTCTTGGAAAGAGCCGCTTTGATTTCCTGAGCTCCTACCCTTCGCCTTGTCAAAAGACTTCTCTTCAGAAATGGGAACTTTAATTCGGTGATGAGCGACTTCCACAATCGATGCGTTGGATCGACATCCCTCTCAGAATAACCAAGATATTTGATCTGATCGAGCATATTCTCTAAAGGATAAAGTGCCGCAAACTGAAATCGTTTGCCAAGCATCTGAGTAAGTCCCACTTCATATTTTCGGACTACTGCACTCTTGAGCTGTATGACTTTAACTTGGTCAAAGAAATTGATGAATTCTTTTGACAAGACCACGGGTCTTTTGCAATAGATGAAGTAAGGCTGTAGGTGCGGATAATACCGAAAGCTATCTGTCATTCCGACGATATCGGCATCGTGATTTTCCAGTCTG
>CAILAO010000119.1 GCA_903832105.1 uncultured Pseudomonadota bacterium
CAGATGGCTTATGAGGCAGGCCTATGGATACAGGGACGATGAGTATTTTCACTTAAAGATATTTGATCTGCCACAACTTAAAAATGAGGCTAGGCTATGACCTTCACTCCACAAACCGCAGAAGAGGCTTTTAACCGAGCCCTTATCCCGAGGAAACCGGGTAGAAGATGATAATGTCAAATGTGTATAATATAATCTAAGTCAACACAATATAAATAGGTTATGCGGAATGGCACCAATGCCGTTAACTTAAGCGTAACATCCTAATAATAAAACACTAGCAAAATATTTGCTATTTTTTTATATTTTAATAGTGTAATTAAATAAACCCGTGGTACGGTATATTGTAATTAAATATTAAAAAGGAGGAGCCATGAAGGAATCGGAAATCAAGAAAATCATCTTCCAGACAATGGAGACGCATCTGGAGTTGCAACTCAGGGCGATACGGCAGATGATCGGGACGGAGGAGCTGCCTCCGCCGGTGAGAATCAAGAGGGGGTTGCGCAAAGACTCGCTGGTCGACCTGAGCGTCAAAATATTGGAGGATGCTGGAGAACCCCTGCACCTGAATCAGATAAGCAAAATGCTCATGGAGAAGTATGGAAGGATTGCCGACCGGGACAGCCTGGCCAGTTCCCTCGGCAAGAAGGCTAAGGACGGGGAGTTTCTGGTAATGAAAGGTGGCGGTGTTTTTGACATTAAAAGGAAGGCAGTGAAGAAATGAAACTTGAAAAGATGCGTGAATGGCTTGGGGGCGGAATCATCGAGGAGATAAGTTCGGCAAGAAGGAAGTCAGGGGAAAGTAGGAGGGAGGGAAAGCTTGGCACTGCTGAAATGATATTCCTTTTCCTGTCGGTGGCCCTCAACACCGAGAAGAAGAGCATTCATGAGATATTGCGACAGTGCTCTTTCGATTCCGGTGAGGAATGGAGCGTATCTCCGGCCGGTTTCTGCAAGGCCAGAGCGCGCTTTTCCCCTCAGCCATCTGCACATGCTCTTCGGATGGCTTGTCGCCAGGCTTGAGAATCTCCTCGCCGATGACAAAAACAGATGGAAGGGGTTCCGGCTAGTCTGCGCCGACAAGACAACACTGGCTCTGCCTGAGTGGCCGGAACTATGGGAGAAGTTCGGTTGCCACAAGATCAGGAAGCATCTCGGACCGGTGGGGGTAGAGTTCTGCTGCATTTTCTCCATTTTCACAAGAACGCCCATTGCCTTCGCCTTCGGCAAATCGAACACATCGGACGAGCGGCTGTTCACCAAACTTGTAAAGCATGTCCGGAAGGGTACGGTTGTCCTTTTGGACAACGGTTTCTACTCCTTCAGTATTTTCGAACTCATCCTGAAGAGGTCTTCCCATTTCATAATTCCGGCATCGGTATCACTGAAACCGAAATTAGTGAAACAGCTGGGCTCCGGAGATTATCTTGCCGAAATAACATGTTCTAAAACAAAGAGGACAATGGTTGTCCGTGTCCTGTATGTCTACAGGAAGGGATTCAGGAGAAGGCGCATAGTCACATCCTTACTCGACCCAGTAAAGTTCCCGTCTTCCGAAATAGCCGCACTCTATCATCTGCGATGGACTGTAGAGACGTTTTACCGCGAATTTAAAATAAGCATGCAGGCGAATGTCTGGCACTGCCAGAAGGTCGACTCATTCGAAAAGGAGCTTGTTTCAAAGCTTATCGCCGCATGTCTTGTAAGGCTCGCTTCAGCCGCCGCCTCGAACTCGCTCGGCCTTATGCCTTCGAACATAAGTTTTGCAAAAGTCTTCAGCGAGGTGAAAATTTTCCTGAGGAAAATCATCTCCGCCATCCATGCTGGTGAATTTGCAGCATTCCATTGCGAATTCATACGCAGATGCGCAAGGTATCTCGTCGACATAAGACCGGACAGAGCCTTCTCAAGGGAGAAACAGGTTTACAGGAGGATATCCAGAAACCTGCAGAAAAAGAGGGTCGGCAGGCCCCCGACTAAAATTGACATCAAGAAAAATCCAAAACCGGAGCTGCTCCCCTCGAGAAACGGGGTCGTCTTCCTCTTAAGTTAACGGCATTGGACTGGCACCGGCTTCCTCTATTAAAATATAAAAAAATAGCAAATATTTTGCTAGTGTTTTATTATTAGGATGTTACGCTTAAGTTAACGGCATTGGAATGGCACCGACTTCCCTTGAATGAAGTACAGAAGTTTGCGAACCAATCGCCTTTGGTCAAATTCCCCATACCGCCAAACGCGGCAACGGG
>CAILAO010000120.1 GCA_903832105.1 uncultured Pseudomonadota bacterium
AAGCATACCGATCTCCTCTTCTTAACATTTTACTATGGAATAATTGAAAACAGGCGGCTTGATTCCGTTACAGAAATAAATCAAACCACTGTCTAACCTATCGACACTTTTAATTTGAACTTTAGCTGAAGGCGTCGATTTTTGTTTTTGCCAAGCGAATGAAGGCGCTCTAATACGAGGATAAACTGACCACTATCTGCGAGTTTTACTACGGGGCCAATATGAGTGTTCTTCTCGTTTGTTTGAGTTGAAGTCGATTCTATCGAGTAAACCGCATCGAGAAAGCATTTTCAGAGCCGGGACAGCCTCGGTTGTTGTAACTCGGTGTGTCAATATTTTGACGCATAAAAAAATATTTATAAATGTGAGTGGGTTGCATTTTATTGCAAATTTTTACTAAGGTTTTTTTTTGTCACTCCGAAGAGCAAGTTGGAATGTGAGAATTGTCTAGTAGAACGAGTTTGCTTTCAGATACGAACTGTACTTGGGTGACGGGTTATGATCACATCGATGCTTTTACATGACTATGTGAATTTTCTAAAATCAAGGTCCAATGAGGCTTTGATGATGAAGGTCTTAACGCTTCCCTTTGGAATCTCTTCAGACGAGAGCGCGTCAGACGTTCTCCTTATTGGACATGTTCTCGACGACCTGCTTGAAACGATGAAGCCGGGAGAAACTATAGATTGTCTTGATGTAGCCGCAATAGCATATAACTTAGGTCATGAACCGGCCGGTAACTTTTTGGACGAAGCCCCATGGATCATTTTCAAAATGAATAGGGAATTTTTGGAAGAGCATAGACACTGACCATTCGACCCTCCTGAAATGCGCTAAGTTGCACAAAGAACTACAAAACAGGTAATTATTTAATTTTGTTTAAATGTTCGCCTTGCGCGCTGATCTTCATTCATTATGGATTTAGGGTGTGTAAGGCTGCATTTTTCAGGTAAAATACTAAATGAATTCAAAATTTACACTTATCTATCCCCACAGCAAGAAATTATAGTAACAGGCTGATTTAAATGAACGGACAGCAACACGATCAATCGGGCCCCCAATCGGTTTTTCCAAGACGGGTGTCCGGACAATTCGGAAGCAGACCTCCGCAGTCGCTACCCCCATCACTAGCAGAACCTCCTTCGCAGAAAACCGGGAAGAAGGTTTCAATAGGGAGGGTGTGTCTTACAGTAACGCTCTTTGTTTTATTTGGAAGTGCGTGGGGAGCTTACTCGTGGTTTGATAATCTTGGGATATGGGATTTTGATCAGTCGCAGCTTCAGGTGATCACAGAGTCAAAAGAAGTTGACAACACGCTGGTTTTTGATCGTAACGGCAGAAAGATTGGCGAATTTTTTAGTAATTACCACGTGTATGTTCCTTTCGAAGAGATGCCTAAAAATTTGATCAATGCCATTGTGGCGATAGAAGATAAAAACTTTTGGAGCCATCAAGGAATCGATATTCAAGGCATGGCACGGGCGTTATGGGTCTATTTGCGCGGGAGCGGCAAAAGGCAGGGAGCAAGCACAATCACGCAGCAGTTAGTCAGACATTTTTTATTATCAAACGAAAAAACGGTTTCTCGGAAATTTCAAGAAATCGTGCTTGCGTTGCGACTTGAGCGTATGACGACTAAGGAAAAGATCTTTGAAATATATGCCAATACGATGTTTCTAGGAAACGGGTCCTATGGTGTTGGAGCCGCTGCACAGCGATATTTTGCTAAGTCCGTTAAAGAACTGCAGACGGAAGAAGCGGCTCTGATTGCCGGACTTTTTCAATCCCCTAGTCGTTATAATCCCGTTCGTTATCCGGATCGTGCAAAGGCGCGTCAAAACCAAGTTTTGAAGGCTATGGCTCGTTTGAAGATGATGGATCAAAAAAAGTTAGCGGAGATGATAAAAAAGCCACTTGAATATAAAGACTATCATCCGCTGAATGCGACGGTGGCGCCCTATTTGATGGATTATGTCGAGGAGAAGGCGCGAACGGTCCTTAAGTCTACCAACGCCAACATTAAAAACAAGGGGTATCGGATTTACACGACGCTGGATAGCACATTGCAAGAAGCCGCCAGGGCAACGATCGAAGAATCAGCCAACCTTTTTAAAGACGCAGAAAGATTGGCACTTCCAACACGGGACGCGGCAGGAGATCTAAAGAAACCGAGTATCGAGGGAGCGATTCTTGTCACAGATCCAAGAAATGGGGAGATTTTGGCGATGGTGGGAGGGCGTGATTATGCACGTTCGCAGTTTAATAGAACCGTGGCAGCCTCTCGTTCTCCAGGGTCAGCGTTTAAACCTGTTGTCTATTCTCTGGCCTTAGAGAGAGGAAAAAAATGGAGTGATGTCGTCTTTGTGTCGCCTATAACGATCGAAACCTATCGACCACGAACACCAGAGAACGAATATCTTACAGAGACAACTCTTCTTAGAGCGTTTTACCGTTCGATGAACGGGCCAACTGTAGAACTCGGACAAGAACTTGGGCTTTCTTCTGTTATCGACCATGCAAAAAAGTTTGGCTTTACTTCAGAGATAAAAAGGGAATTTGGTTCGATTTTAGGAAGTTCGGTAGTGACGATGGTTGAGATGGCTCGAATGTACTCCGTTTTTGCCAACAAAGGGACCTTAGTAAAAACCGTAAGTATTTTGAAAATAGTTGACCGAACAGGAAACGTGGTTTATGAAGCCCAACCGTTGGCCAAGAGGTCAGTTCAAGTTTTATCACCTGAGATCGCCTACCTTATGACGCAAGGGATGAAAGATGTTTTCCGGCATGGTACAGGATATCGGGCCTATCAAATGGCGGAGTTTGCGGCTGGGAAAACAGGAACATCTAACGAGGCTAAGGACAATTGGTTTTGTGGGTACACACCAAATCTCACAGCCGTTGTTTGGGTCGGTACGGACGAATATACAGAGATTCCGGGAGCAGCGGGCGGTGCCACGATGGCGCTTCCGATTTGGGAAAAGTTCATAACTAAAGCCCTAAAGGTCAGGGAGACGCCGCTTTTCGAGAAGCCGTCTTCGATCGTCTCTAGGAGGGTGCATCAAAATTATGGTCACGTGTCTAGTTCTGGCATCACCATGTTTTTTATTGAGGGTCAAGAACCGCCAGAAGAACAGTCTGCGTTAGAAACACTCGATAAACCAGGCTCATATCGGGATGTTTTCGCTCATTAAGGAGAGCGTTCTATTTGAAAAGCAAAATGAAGAAATTTCTCTTTTTTATGTTGGTATTTGCCTTCTGTAACTTAGCAGCGTGCATGTCAACGGGGCGCGGAAAAAGAGAAGTGAAAAGCAAAAAGCAAGAAATGGTCCAGCCTTCGAACCCCACGAGTGATCATCGAATTAGAGAAAACGTAAGTATTGCTAAAAGTGAAGTGGTGCTTGCGCCTAAAGAAAAAGAAAATTCTAAAAGTGCAGTTAACTATGGCACGTCGCTTAAAAAGCAGTCAAATCTTGCCCCTCTTAAATCAGATCCCCCGAACAAAAAAGCCCTCGAAACCTGTCTTTTCTTGATGAATCGGCTACCTGGACGTTTGCAAGAATTGAAAGCAAAAGCGCCTTCAAAAATTGTCATCTCCGAGCAAGCGGGATCGGAGGCGCTATGAAGCTTTCTACCGATATGTGTTCTGATCAGAATAATTACAAAATGATTGCGGATACCGTTAAGTCAGCGCTGAATTCAAATTCCGGAAAGATCGGAGTTATTCTCCCATTTGTTGAACCTTACAGAGTGATGACGACCTCCATCATATCCGGACTTAGAATTGCATTGCAGGAACGAGGAGTGAATCCCGATACGACTCTTGTGATTCGCGACAGTCGTGCGAGTGGTCCGATTGCGTTACAAATGCTTGCGGAGCTCGTACTACAAGGAGATGTTGGTTTTGTAGTGGGTGGGGTTCATATTGAGGATGCTCGCGTGTTAGCAGAGTGGTCGGACAAAATATTCTTGCCGACACTGTTACTCACTCGTGATGAGCAAATTGCCGCTGGAACCAAGAACGCCTTTCGAGTGTATCCCAGCCAAAGGGATCTTGCAAAAACGCTAGCTCAAGGCGTAATTTATAGAGGTTGGAAGCGGATTGCCATCATGAGACCCCAGAATCATAAGGCAGATGAACTTATCTCTATTTTTCAAAAGGAATTGGAGACTTCCGGGGGTGTCGTGGTCAGAAGTATTGTTTATGACAGCCAGAACTATAACTCGATGGAAGGCGTGACGAGGCAGCTTTTTCAAATTGACATGTCAGAGCGCCACGACAATTATGCCGCGAAGTTTGATAAGATGAAGCTCAAGGCGAAGAAGGAAGGAGACGCGTTTAATCCGAAGGGAGTTTATTTGGATCCGATCGTAGACATGGATGCTGTTCTTATTCCGGATGATTTTCGTACCGTGCGTCATTTTGCCAAAATATTCAAATATCATGGCGTACAAAAGGTTGGAATGATTGGAAACCATGAATGGCGATCGCAAGGTCTTTTAAAGCCTCAAGAGCCATTTCTAAATGGAGCGATATTTGCTGACTTTATCGGAAGCTATCGTGAAATTCCTCGTGCAATACCCGCTACGGAGACGGACTCTCCATACTTCACCGTGCCTGATCAGGTTGTAGACGTCGATTTTAAACTTATAGGGTATCGCGCCGGAACGATCGCATTGGAGGCTATTCAAGTCACACCACAAGGAGAAAGGCAAAAAAGACGGGTGATCCCCCAACGGTTAGTGTCTTTACAAGGAGACCAAAACAACTTCTTTGGTTATGGACCTGTCTTTGATGCCGAACGTCGAGCTAAATGGCCAACGTTCCTATTCACGGTTTCAGGAGAAACGATCGCTCCTCAAAAGGCCGACCTTCAAGTAGAGCCATTTAAAACTGGGCACTAAAGGTTTATCACAAGGCTTAAACAAGCCGGCACTGACCAAATTTGTTACATGTTAAAAGCGTTGAAGTGAGACGTGATAAAAGACAATATTTGAATTTAGCTAAAAAAATTGATACCTTAACAGAAGTATAGGACACCTCAATATTTCGATTAAGGTGGATGACTGTTTCATGCGCCATTTTTCTTTTTTTCGTTCGATTTTCTGTGCCCTCATAGGCTGTTTTTTTTGGGGTGTTTCATTTCAGGCTGTGGCATTAGATACTAGCGTTATCGAAAATCCTTATTTATTTGCTGCGAAGTCAAAATCAAAGCAAAAGAAAAAGAAAGCAAAGCCCTCAATCGATCCGGAGTCATCTGAAAGCGTCAGATCTGGTAAAACTGTCGGTGCTTCGCTGCGGATGGGCTACTTTCTGTCCGAGATCTTTGGAACTGGGGTTGAAGGTTTTGTTAATACAGGACCAAAGTTTCAGCTCGGATTTCTCGCAGTCGTGGGGGTAAGTGATTTAAAAGGAGGTAGTGACTTTAAAGACAACGATTTTCTCGAGCTTGTGAAATATGAGGCCAGCGGCGATTTTTGTGCCCTTCAAGGACGATATTTTTTTACAGACAGTTTTTCTTTGGTCGGAGGAATCGGGTATCGGAAGATTAAAATCAATATCCAAATGGCGGCAAAGGAGACCGACGACGTTTTTAATCAGAAGGTCGATATTAGCAATATTACTGCCAATGTTGATATTGGAAATATATGGACCTGGCCCAATGGTTTTTTTGTCGGGGCTGATTGGGTAGGGCTTGTCATACCTCTTTCGAAATCCTATACCGTGAAAACTGAGACTACGGGTCAAAATGCCACCCAAGAAATCAACGATGCGATTCAAAAAGTCGGCGTTGAAAACGGAGAAAGTCTTGGCGGGCGGATGTTGTATCAGTTTCTTTTCGCGACGGTTGGGTTTTCCCTTTAGTACTAGGCATTACTTCCCAACATCCGCGCGCAATAGACATTAAACAATTTTAGGGCACGATCCGCGGTTCGGAACGTGGGAATATGATTTTGTTCCAATAGATCAGCAAATGGGTCATAGAGAGATCCCGAATCGATGACCACGACCCATGGTTTGTCGATTTCGTTTTTAAGACGTATCAGCCATGATGGAGTGGCGCTCGGTTTAGTAAAGTCTTCAGAATGATGAACTGACTTTGGAAGATTATTAAGAGCAGGTGTAAGTGGAACGATTCCGACAATACCACAATCGACTCCGTCGTCACTCAAAACGGTGCGGACTGTTTCCTCATAGCCCGCGTCACCTGCCATTGGAGTTAGGTCTATCGGATTGTGAACATCGACGATTTCGTCAATGCGACACTTTTTAAAGGTCTCCGAGAGTTTACCTGTTGTTTCTGGGCTAAACGATGTCAGTGTGAGCTGTCCAAGGTTATCAGCAATTGAAACACACTCACATCCTGCGTTGGAAATCGCGCCAAGTTTTCTTCCTGAAATTTTCTTCCCCTGAAGATCTGTAAAAAGTTTAACGAGATCGTCAAAGTCACCAAACGATTCTGCGATAACGACGCCAACACTTTGCATAAGTTCGCGGGTGACAGAAAAGTCTCCTGCAATGGCGGCGGTGTGACTTGCAGAAGCTTTCGCTCCCGCGGGTGTGCGTCCTGCGCGGTACAAAATAACATGGCGCCCAGTCGTCGTGATTTCTTTCGCGGCCTTGAGGAAGCGCGCCCCGTCCAAGGGCTTAAAACCCTCGACATACACGGCGAAAATTTTAATGTCCGGATCGTCTTTTAGGAAGGTCAGGTAATCCCCAATTGTGAGATCCATTTGATTACCAACCGAAATGGAATACTTAAGATTAAGGTGAGAGAGTTTGCTCGCGCGCGACACCGCAAAAGCTCCGCTCTGCGAGATCAACGCAACGGGAGACTGAGGCCCTTTTGGAACCGGAAGCTTATATTCCGGGATGAACATGGTATCGTATTTTCCGGGAATAGAGCGAATACCAAGGCAATTACCGCCATTAATTAGGGGGCCACGCCAAGGAGTATTCCGAGACTCTTCTACGGAAGTCTTCATTTTGGAAACAATCTGGGCAGTGCCTTCCTTTTCTTCGAGTCCGCCGGGGATCACCAGAATGCTTTCGGCTTTTTTGTGTTCGACGATTTGAGTGATCGTTTCAGGAACCTGGGCTGCGGAAATAGCAAGTACAAAAAGGTCCACAGTCCTCGGCAGCGCTTTAATATCCGAAACGCATTGGCAGCCCTCAATGGTTTTCGTGTCAGGCTTTACGACATATATATTTTCTTTCGTGAAACCATCTCGTATGAGGTTGTTTAGGATAATGTGACCTGGGTTCAGCTTTTCTGATACGCCAACGATGGCGGCTGATGTCGGATGAAGCAGGTTTTTAAGTTTGTCAACCGGGCGTTTAGCCGCAATGGCATAAAGAGATTCTTTGGCAGCAATATCTTGCTTTTTAGGAAGCTTCAAAAGGACGTCAAGAGCGACAGGACCTCGCTCTGCGATCACAAGAGGATTAACCTCAAATTCCTGAATATAGCGAGGCATGAATTCTCGTGCAGTTTCGACGAAGCGATCGATGATTTCTGAAATTTTTTCTGGCGCAACAAAACCTTTTTGTCCGCGAAGTCCTCCAAAAAGAATGGGGTTTAGTGCAAGTTTGCTTAAAGCGTTCTTCTTGGTCGTCTCGTCTGTAAAATCCGGATGAAAAAGCGCGATTTCTTTGCCGGGAATAAAACATTGAGAGAGAAACTCTGTATAAATCCCTCCGGACCCGAGGGTGATGACCGCGCCAAAGTCTTCAGTCCAACGCATTCCAAAGAGGAGTTCGTGACCAAGCGAAGAGTCGTATTTGACAAATTCGTTAATCGTGTAACCTTCCACCCGATTTCGTGTGAAGGCTCGCTCCATGTCTTCGATTGTTGAAAGGATTGATCGAACGTCATTAAGGATGATTTTTACGCCGCCGACATCGCTTTTATGAAGGATTTCATGAGATATGACTTTCACAACAACTTTGTCAGAACCAAGCTTTTTCTTGAAAGAATCTTGGTTAAGGGATGCCGCTTCTTTCGAGGACGTTACAAAAATATACTTGGGGACTTCGAGTCCCATGCCTTCGAGAAGGGCGATCCCTTCAGTTTCAAGTAGGGTCGTCTGACCTTTTTCGGCTGCTGTTTGAAGAGTTCGTGCGATGACTCCCTTATCGATTCCTTTTGTTACGACTTTAGTTCCGGACAAGTTGCTCATGGATGTCATAGCTTCGCAGCCTCCCGACCGGCCTCAAAGGCTCGGAGATTGATCTCAACAACTCGGTCGCCTTTGGAAGCAAATCTCACTTTAATAGCATCGGCCAACTTTTCCGGTTCCAAAGGAAGATGCTGAGATGCGGCGCCAATCATCACCATATTGGTCGCAAGCGAAGATCCTGCTTCCTTAGCAAGACTTTCCGCGTCAACTACGACAGAGTTTTTTAAGGATCGAATGGCCTTAAGATAGGCCTCTTCAGGAAGGTAATTTGGGATATTGATGACGGGGTTTTTCGAAGTCACAAGAACGCCGTCTGGAGCTAAGTATGGAACATAGCGAAGACTTTCCAATGGTTCCATGCTTAGGATCATGGAAGCGGTTCCTAGTGAAATGAGGTCGCTCGCGATGAAGCCATCACTCAGTCTTAAGTGGGAGAAAACCGATCCTCCCCTTTGAGACATGCCATGAACTTCAGATTGTTTGACATGAAGACGTTCTTTCATCGCTGTAAAAGCAATAATCGATGATAGTGACAAAACGCCTTGTCCTCCGACTCCAGCGAGCATGATATCGAATTTCATGAAAAATACTCCTTAAGTTGGCGTATGCGTACGGATCTACTTTTTTCTTTTGTGCTTTGCTGCTTCAATACAAGTCCTACGAGAGATAATCACGGATAAGCCGCGGTATTCAAGCTCTCTCCTGATGAGAGCAACGTTTTCATCTGAATTTTTCTTGAGTGGTGTGATCGTCTGGATGTGTTCAGGATTGACGCCAAGACCGCGGATAAGTGACTCCGATTGCGGCGATGGAAGCAAGGTTTCTTGCGTTCCCGTCATGGCGACGGATTCATTATCTACGATGATAAGTGTCATATTGGCATTAAAAGCGACGGCATCCATGAGGGGTGTAATGCCGGAGTGAAGGAATGTGCTATCGCCAATGACGGCCACGACCGGGTGAGCCCCGGCTTCCGCAGCGCCCTTTGCGATGCTAACAGAGGCACCCATACAAACACATGTTTCAATCGCTGAATAAGGGGGTAGGGCACCCAGGGTATAGCAGCCGATATCGGAACTAACAATCTTGTTCGGATAATCAGAGAGGGCTTTCTTTAGATCATCAAAAGTGTCGCAGTGTGGGCAACCTTTACAAAGCTGTGGCGGCCTTCCGGGCAACGTAATGTCTTTAATTTCAGCGCTGCGTCTTGTTGAAAGGCCAAGTACAGGACGGACGTTGTCAGGATTAAGTTCCCCCTCAAGTGGAACATGACCTGAGAGTTTTCCTTGAATGTCGGGAGTGGTGATCGGGAGAATCCCTCGAAGAGCCCTCTCCAGGTAAGGGAAACCTTCTTCAAGAATCACAAGTTTCTTAACATGTTTTGCGATGGCTTTCACCTTCTCGACCGGGAACGGATAGACGCCAATATGAAGGTGTGAAGGCTTTTCTCGAAGTTCAGAGACGTTTTCCAAGTAGTAGTTTTTTGCAAGCCCTGTTGTAATGACACCTACGTCCTTATTGTTTTGATTAAGTGTGAGCGAATTGTAGGAACAAGTTTCACTGTAATTTTGGAACTCCTTTTGCCGCTCAAGAAGCTGATGCCACTGCCTTCTGGCGTTAGCGGGCAAGAGCGTCCATGTGGACGGGTCAGAGACCTTTTTTAGTTGATTCTGGGGGCGGGGATCAGTGGTTTTCACAATCGATCGAGTGTGAGCGAGTCTCGTGACGAGGCGAATCATCACGGGAATGTGAAAGCGCTCCGAAAGATCGAATGCTTCGCGAGTCATGGCATAGGCTTCTTCTGCGGTTGTGGGTTCAAAACACATAACCTTAGCAAAATCAGCAAAAAATCGACTATCCTGCTCATTTTGAGAGGAATGCATTCCCGGATCATCTGCGACCGCTAAAACGAAGCCACCGTTAATAGTCAGAAGAGCTGCATTGACAAAAGGGTCTGCAGCAACGTTAAGTCCGACATGTTTCATGGAGGCTAGGGCTCGTTTACCCACAAAGGATGCTCCCAGAGCTTCTTCGCAGGCCGTTTTCTCATTGGCACACCAAGCTGCATGGGGTCCGCCGTGCTGCTCTTTATACTGTAGAAGGAATTCAAGGATTTCTGTTGAAGGGGTTCCAGGATAAGCATAGGCCGCTGATATACCAGCGTGAACTGCCCCGATTGCGACCGCCTCGTCGCCTAATAGTACCATTTCAGTCATGGATTCCTCCTATAGAAAAAGAGAGCTTTTAACATCACGATAACAAACCAAAAAATGGGCAATGTGTCCAGTGTCTTGTGGTGGAGATAGAGCCAAAAGATCTTTGGTTTTTTTTAAAAGCTAAAGGATGATAACCGAACTCAGGGAAATTTTTTACAACTGGATGCTTTTTTCCTAGGTTTTTTATGAGGTAAGATGTAAATAGTCACTCTGACAATTTCAATTTAATATGGACCTCAAACGCAAAAAGCTCGGTTTTGTAAGGATGGGTGTTACAATGAGTCACGACAGGGTCATATGGATTATAGAGGATGATGCAGGTTGCCAGTTTGTGTATGAAGAAATTCTATCTATCAGATATAAAATCAAGATATTTTCGACATTTACCGCATTTAAAAAAGCTCTGAATATGTCACCTCAAGGGTCCGTTAGAGGACAAGGAAAAGGCGATCACCCAGATCTCGTGATTTTGGATTTGAGGCTCCCAGGAGAATATTTGCTTCATATATTGTCGTCTCAAGAGGGTAGTATTTTCGATGATTTGTCGTTTTTGGTTGTATCTTCTGTGGATGATATTGATGCACTGCGGCTTTGTTTTGAACGTGGAGCCCTCGACTATATTACGAAGCCATTCAGTAAAAACGAACTCATTGTGAAAGTTGAGCGATGCCTGAAAGGTCTTCGGGCTGACCGCGAGAATGATGACGAGGGAGAACTTATTCTGGACCCGACCTTTTTAACCGCTAAAAGGCATGGGATAATCGTTTCAAGCCTAACAACCAAGGAAATGCAGATTTTGTCGCTGCTTAAAAATGCCCCACACCAGACAGTATTAAGACAAGAACTCATGTTAAAGGTCTGGGGTGGCGTTTCGGTAAGTTCTAAAACCCTTGATGTTCACATATTTAACCTAAGGAAGAAGATTATTGAGCTTGGTGTTGAGATAAGATACTTGCCGCCAAATTCCTACACCTTGATTCCCAAAGAAGGCCATAGTAGACAGGTTATTTGCGAAGCTACTAGTGGTTGATAATACGGGACCTACTCTGCCGCCTCGAATGTGGCGCCTTCAGCCGTAGCCTTCTCCATGAGGGCTTTACTTGCGGCGCTATTCAGATCGACATAGACAGCGAGGTCTTTGCGTTGTGCTGCGTTTGTCTGTCCGACGCTTGTAGTTGCAGCAATTCGATCCTCAAAGAAGAGAGGCCCTCCTGAGTCCCCAGTTGCTGCTTGGCTGTCAGTAGAAAGCTGGCAGGAATTGACCGCAGAAAGGTCTGTTTCACTGCGACCGATGGTCCCAACTAATCCATCGGGCAAGACGTAGTCTGGGAAGATGTCTTCTGGGTTTTGAACGGCTTTATTCTGGCCGTAGCGACGGACCAAAGGTGAACTGATGGAAGGATTGGTTGTGGAGGATTTACCAAAGCCTACGACTGTAACAGTTTCGTCTTCTACTACCGTGCGGTTTAGAAGGGGCGAGGTAGAAGGAGCCGTATTTTCGGGGAAAAGTAAGATTGCAAGATCATAAATGCTATCCGAGAGGAGGATGGATTGCGAACCATTAGTGTAGGTTTTTGCTTGAGTCGCATGAAAGGCTTTGATGGGCGTTACTTTTTCGCCCCATGATTTGTCGATATCTTTAATGTAGTGACCCGGAACATAGAACATCCCCCCAGACTCAGACTCATCTATGCAATGCGCTGCGGTGACAAGAGTATTGTGGCTCACAAATGTCCCGGTACAGATAGTGTAAAAATTTCCCTCAGGGCGCAAAAGAGCAACAACAGATGGAAATTTTGTAGTCGCAAGACCATTGACAAGGTTTGCGGAATTCAAACAGAACACAGGTTGAACTCCGCTCGTTTGATCTCCTTGGCGTTCAATTGGTTTATTGGGCTGGCAGCGGGTCGTAAAAAAGGCGAGAAGAATAAAAATGAAAACCGGAAGGATGCTACGGAAAAATATTTTCTTCAGCAAATTCATAAGCGCCCTTTTTTACAAAAACTAGGTGATCACAGCCGGTATCGGACTTTTCTATTTTTTATTTAGGAGAACGCATAGTTTTTTCCAGAAAGAAAAACCATGCACAAAACTTTTACATAGATTTTTCGGTGTGATTACAGACGGAACGGAAAATTTCGGATAGGTTAGTTTTATACTAATGAGGGAGGACAATCTATGATTTCGCAATATGGCTTTAGGTTTAAGTTGATTGCGATGATTTTTGGGATTTTCCTAACTTACAAATTTTCTCAATACTCCAAAAAGGCTGATGAAATCTATCGCAGCGTAGGTTCGTGTAATATTATAAAATCAATCACATTCTCCTCTTATTTTGATGTTATTAAAAAAATTTCAGCCTCAATAATTTAAATCTATCGAGGTCAGTACATAAAAAGTTTCTTGTTACGAATGACTTTAAAGTAATGCAAAAATCAACAAAAATGTCTCTTTAAGTCTTATTCATAACTTTCCGAAAAAAAATGTCAAAAAAAATATCTCTAATTTCTATCGGATGGCTCCCGATAAGACCCCCGGATGTTTGATTCAATACCTTTTAAGTTAAACGAGACCGTAGTTCATGGCGCACTTAACGTTTGAAAAACTGGATCGGATGAAAGAACTACCGGATACGATGAGTCCTTTGAGTTGGATGTTTTTTTATATCGGTACGCTAAGTGTTTACTTAACTGTATTTCGTCCAACACCGCTAGAGATGTTCATGGCTATTGTGGCGGACTGGGTTATGCTTTTCCTTTGCTTATCTCACACGAAAGAAAGACGATTTTTCTTGTTCTTTTTTCCACAATATAAATTACTCTATCCTGACTTCGATCATCAAACGATTTCCAAGTTTTCATTTGAGGAAAGGAAAACGTTTTTTGACACCCTGTTAAACTTTCCTGCGGACCGAGCCAAGTGGGTGCTATATGCCAGTTCGGTGAAGACTTTTCCAGGTTGGTTGATTGTGCTATTCATATGGCAATATGATAACAGTTTATCAATTCAGTTGCTTAAAGTTATATTTGTTTCGCTAGTGCTGTTTAGTTATTTCTTTGGGGCTGTTTTCCTTGAGACACACGAGACGATTTCAAAGAAGATTGAAGAACTTCATTCTAAACACGATTTTACCGATGTGTTCAGGGTATCGACAGTAAGAGACACAAAGAGGGATTTCTATTTCCACGAAGTGGCTGCCATGTCAGCCGTCTGGGTAACGGCTATGGGGCTTTTACTGGTCAAGGTCTTGGGGGAAAAGAACCAAACTTGGCTCGTTCTGGAAACGACTGTTCTAGCGGTCGTCATGCTAGGTTTGCTTTTTAGAATCTGGTATTTGGGCCGACGATTTTTTATGGGTTGTCTTGAACATATTTTTCACGAGCTTGAATTTTATGAACCTGGCCAAATAAAAAAAGCTATTCCATTACATTCGTCGCATATTTTGGCTCGTTTTGATCAAGTTTTTAACACACTTTTTGATAATCTCAGGATGCATCGTGAGGAAATTGATCGATGGGTTGCTATCGAGATTGAGGGAAGCAGGTTTAGGGCTTTAGGAGAAATTTCTGCTCTTGTTGTACACGATTTAAGCGGACCGCTTCATGTGATGCGATTTTGCATCGATCAACTAAACGATAAGTGCGACAGCGCAAAAGCACCAACCTATCTTGAAAAATTAGCACAGAATAGCGAACGCGCTTTGGATTTGGTCAGTTCTCTACGCGCTTATCTTAGAACAGAAAGAGGACCCATCGAAGGAACGGTTTTTGAAGAAGCTCATAACCATGTTATGAAGTACCTAAATACGCAGTATGCGGCGACGGCATACGATAAAATTACCATTATTGTTGATGAGAAAGTCTATAGTCTCTGTTTCAGGCTGGTTAAAGCAGACCTTGTTCACATTCTTCATAATCTTTATGCCAACAGTATTGATAACCTCAATTCCCACGAAATTGAGAAACCATTTATAAAGATTGAAATGGTAATGCAGGACTCAAACGTTGCGACGATAGCAATCCGAGATAACGGATCCGGTCTATCCCTTGACGAATATGAATATCTTACTACGATGGCATTAACGACTAACACAGCACGTGACGGAGAACAGAAGAAAGGCTCTCTTGGATTGAAACTTGTTAGGAGGCTTGTGGAAAGGCTCGGAGGAAAACTTGCGATTGTGAAAGAGCCGGCTTTCAAGGAGGGAACAAACTTCCATCTGACGTTAGATCTGGTTCCTATACCGGGAGAATTCGAAATCAGGCGATTGGGTGGATGAGTTTTGTCTCAGGTAATTTTATATAGTTTGGTAAGGGGCGTTTTCCGAAATACAAATCGAGCCTCGTGTTCGAAACGGCCTTTATGACAAAGACCTTATCCTTTAAATGTTCCGGTGTCAGATCAAGAAAAAGAAAGTCTTCGCTAGCCGATGTGTTCTGAAGTAGTTGATGTTCTCTATGGCCCGTATAATACTGGCTGTGGTTTCCTTCAAGCCAGAAACGAAGGCTCTTAGCAGAGTTTGGATGCAAAAAAACTTCTTGATGATAATCGGGAGTTGGGGAGTATTCAGGAGGAGTCTCAGAAAACTCGGCGTCCCAAAGAAATCCCAGTCGCTGGATACACTCCGTAGAGGCGCTTCTTATAGCTGAATCTTCCGATGAGCCAGCGCCGAATCCCAGGATCACGGGCTTGTTATGGGAAATCGGAAAGCCTACAATGACCGACGCGACCTTTGCAAAACCCTCTTTGGTAGCATGTTTTATTGGGTCTATGAGCACATAAGATTCAAAGGCGTAAATCTTTGACCATGCTTCTGGTAGACCCACAATCCGAGTCCCTCTTTTTTGGGGGGGGAGTTCTCCATACCAAGAGCGAAGAATTAAATCTCTTTCAATAGTTTCACTTACAGCATTGAGAGAAGCTAATTTTGGATCAGTATGGGCCGCGACGCCATTTGATTTTGAATAAGACCACTCGCTGGGACAGGGACTGACTTTAAAAATCTCTTCCAAGACCTGATTCGAAGAATTTGATGCAGAAGACCCATCCAATGCAAAAAGGGGAAATTTTTTCTGCGACATTTGATCTAATTCGACCCTACTCGTTCGTTCCAAAAGTTCGAAGTAGGCTCGTTGCAACGGACTTTCTTGAAGAGATGCCGCACTGGCAGTAATTAACAGACCGGACGTATGCTTGACCGAAAGGCCACACAGCTGAATCGTCTGACCTTCAATCACCGTGTTTTCTTGGAAGAGTTCGGGGGAAGTCCAAGATGACGAGAGAGAATATAAGTCAGTTAGCGATTTTAATTCCATAGGCACCAATTTAAAAAAAGGTTTTATGCTTGAACGGCATAAAACCTTTTTTGTAACGCTGCGTCAAGTGAATTAGAAGCAAGCTAATGCGAATCTCTTTTTCATATTTTTCCTCCTTTCGAGTGGGATGTTGCGATTGATTAATATAGTTGAGGATGAACGATGAAAGGCGTGATGACTAGTAAAAATCTCTTGTAATCGGTAAAGAAAAATTAACTTGTAAGTCCTGACTATTCCATTAAGTAGTAGGAGTATCATTTTAATGCATGATGAATTCACGAGGAGAGCTTTTTGGGGCGCGTCGTTCTAACAACTTATTCCGGCTATATAAGAGTTCCTTCCAGTCTTTGTTTGGATAATGGGCTTGCCAACCTTGCCGGATGTCTCATGAGTCACGGGCATGAAGTAGCAATAGAAGATTATAACTCGATATCCGCCATGGAACGGATGACTCCTTTAGAGGCAAGACGGGGGGATATCGCAAGGATTTGGGAAGGTTTATGCAAAACATCAAATGAGCATGAACGAAAGCAACAAATTGGCAAAATTCAAAATATTTTTTCCGTGCACCAGGAAATGGCTGTGGAGGATATTTTTTGGGATTTGGCAAAAAGAGTCAACGAGTCTCGGGCAACCGTAGTTGGCTTTAAATGCTGGCTAGGAGATGGCCTCCTTGCGGTCAAAAAGTGGTGTGCGATGCTACGAGGCCACTATCCAGCAATAAAAATACTGCTCGGGGGACCATGCTGCGAAATTGCACCATACCAAACCGCACAGTTTATTGAAGATTTTGATGTCATGGTCATGGGTGAGGGTGAAGAGGTTATTTCACAGGTTGTCGATTTCTTGGATGGTCGAGGAAATCTTGAAGATATCCCTGGGATTCTTTACCGTGCAGGTTCAGTCTATAGGCAAACAGAAGCGAATCAGCGCCCTGGCCTGGATGATATGGCGAGGCCAGTGTATGATCCGGGAATTTATCGAGGGGCAGGATCAAACGATAAACTGAATTTTATTATGATTGACGAAAGCCGTGGCTGCCCTATGGGCTGCAATTTTTGTGCTCACCCCCAATTTTCAGGAAAATGGCGCACAAAATCAGTCAAGAGAATCTTGGAGGAGATTGAAGATGCGAGAAATTTACTAAAAGCAAGCTATTTTAGGTTTGCCGGTTCTAATACACCTCCCTCTCATCTCCGGGAGCTCGCGAAAAAGTTACGTGAAGAAAAGGTTGATATTAAATTTTCATGTTTTGTTCATATCAACAATATGAAAACACAATATCTTAAGGACCTACATGAAGCTGGTTTAAGAGGCGTTTTTTACGGCATTGAAAGTGGTGATCAAGAGCTTCTTGAAAGGGCTGCGGGAAAAAGAATTGATATAGAACGCGCAGCGCACATTATAAAAGAAACGATGAATCACGAAATTTTTACCGCAGCGAGCTTCATATATCCTTTGCCATTTGAGACGAATGAGTCATCGGAGAGGACCAGGACATTCATTATGGATGTGTTTAAGGGGGCTCATCTTGGATCGGCAAATATCCTAAATCCTAATCCGTTTCCAAAAACAAAATGGTGGAATCAAAGAAAAGAATTTGGTTTTTAATTTGACGATACAAAGTATTTAGAGGCTGGTATTCAGTTTCGAAACAAAAATATGTTTGATCCATCGTGCTATGACTTGCTTCCCTTCTCGCTAGGAAAAAGATCAAGCCGTGAAATCATACAGGACTTGGTGTCGTTTATAGCTTCTTTTAAAGAGGAAGACATTAGCTTTAACGTGAGCGATGATACAGCCATGATAGCCCTTGGATGCGGAGAAGACCCCAAAACATTCAGGGAAAATATGATGCGTGCGTTTACATTGGGTGAGATTGAAAAAGTGGGCGTGATGGTGCGGAAATTTAACGATAATACAAAATGCAAAATATCAGTTTAGCGCGGCGTTGTTGAATAAATCCCGTTTCCGTTCCCCCGCTCAGCATCTTCGATGCTCGGAACGAGAGAAAAAACGGGAATTATCAACAACGCCCTTCGTTAAAGACCACCTGCAGTTCTTTCTCAAAAAAGGTGACTCTTAAATAGACAGCTAAAATCCATAAATCTTCCAAATAACATATTGATATCACGAGATCCCGACGGTCGCCTCCGGCTCCCTCGGGATACAATTTTGATGAAAAAGGAACTTTTTCATCAAAATCTAATTAAAATTATTAAAAGATAGTAGTTGCTGCCTTTGGGTAGATGCCATCTATCCATAGGCAATGTCTTCTTTCTCTCGATTTGTCCGCTCATGAATTTTGTTTTCCATGAAACCGACTCCAAGAGTCCTGGCAGCGTGAACTTTGTTGTGCTCGCGGCATTATGCCGAATTCCTGATTATGCCGAATTATCACTTCTCCCCTTTTCACCGCGCTACCTTTAACTTTTTCCATTCGGCATAATCAGAGCCCTTCGAGGAATGCCAAAAGTTTATCAGGCGG